>JAQTRG010000042.1 GCA_028711945.1 Minisyncoccota bacterium | reverse complement strand
CAACACTCGTGCTCATTAAGAAAAAAGTCCTATTTGTTACATTCCTGCTATTTTTTGAAAAAATAAACCATCCAAAAAGAATCGCTACGATACCATTAATAAACCTGAAAATAATATAAAAATCCATAAAAATTAAAAACGATTAAAAAATGAATTGTTTTTTATTCCTATTGCCATATTATGGAAACCATAATCATCTGTAAAAACTCTCTGCCACTTAAATCCTGCTTTGTCGAAAATATCTTTAAGCAATTCTTCATCTTTAAAAATTAATCTCCAACCCATTATGTTCATAATGAAATAAGTAAATGGGTCATCGTCTAACATTCTAGGAGTTGCGTTGCTTATCATAATTGATCCATTTTTTGCTAACAATGGTTTTATGCCCTTCAAAATCAAAGCACAAGTTTCAACTGGCAAAGAACAAAGCACTCCAACTAAAATAATAATATCAAATTTTTCTTTTGATTTATACCTTGTGAAGCTATCTTCTATGAATTTTATCTTATTTGAAACTCCTCCTGCTTCTGCTATTCTCTTCCCTCTCTTCGTTGCATTTTTATCTTTATCTACATTAATAGCTGCAACATTATTATTGTCACGATAATATTTTGAAAAGACATCCACCACATCCCTGCCTAGTCCTCCTCCTAAATTGCCTATTAAAACTTTTCCATTCTTTAAATGCTCTTCAATTAATAGATGAAGATTTTCTTCAACTCGAATAAGTCTGGAGTGGATGGCTTTTCCACCTTTTGATTTAAAAAAATACTTATCAATAGGATAAGCTGCTTTGGGATCATATAAAAATTCTGTAACAACTGATGTAGCGGGATTAGCAAGGGTAGCCGCACTAAAAACGCTGTTGTTTATAAAGTATTCAAGAACGTCTTCTTCTTCTCTTGAAGAAAGAGGCATTTGTAAATACTTGCTGATAATAAGGTCTTTAATCCTCTCATTATCGCTTTCAATAGATTTTAATAACTCTGAAACACACGGATCAAAATTAAATTTTTCTATAAATCCTTCAACGGATTGACTCTTATGATCATCAGTAGCCATGGCAATTTATTACTTTTTATTATTCTGAAAAAAACACCAAAAAAATATTGTGATTACAATTAGGATTATTAAAATAGACCAAATGATATCCATATTTTATTTGATTATACACGTTAAATATTTTCTTTTCAATAGTCATTGACAAAACACACCTTTAGAATATAATCAAAACAAATTAGGCACATTTACAGGTGAAAAAATGACTACGTTTACTCCCGAAAAAGCTTGGTTCTGGATTGGTGTTATTGCAATATTACTATTCTCTATTCTTGGAGGATTAATCAGCTTTTTGCTCACTGCTTGGTTGATTTTCTGGGCATATAAGATGGAAGAATATGATTATAATCCAAATAAACATCCTGTATGGGCTCAATCATGTGCAGCAATACTGGTATTTTCTTTCGTTATCGTAGTAGCATATTATGCGAACACTGTAATGATATTTGCAGCCGGAATGGGCATGATTTATTCATTTCTATACAGCAAACATATTCACCACCCAGGAGCGTGGTGATATTTTTATCCCAAACAATATCCATTCAGCTTCTTAAACTCCTCGCTTAGGTTATAAATACTACCTGCTCCCATAAAAATAACTACATCAAAATCTTTAATGTTTTCAAATAATTTTTCATTTGATACAAATTTTGCATTATCTCTATCTATCTTCTTAGCTAATTTTTCTGAACTAACTTTTTGTCTAATTTCTGCGTCTTCTCTTCCAGCGACATCGTAAATATCTACTAAGAATAATCTATCAATTAACTTTTCATCCAATACGCTTTTGAATGTTTTAACAAAATCATCAAACAGCAAATACGTTCTTTGATATTGATGAGGTTGAAAAATGCACAATACTTTTTTTGAAGAATATTTTTCTCTTACTCCCTTTAGCGTTGCTAAAATTTCAGTTGGATGATGGGCATAATCATCAATTAGTACAAAATTTGAAAACTGCATTTCATCAAACCTTCTCCACGTTCCAGAAAACTTTGAGATAGCTTTTAAAAATATCTCATCATCTATTTCCAATATCCTTGACACTTTTAATGCAGCCAAAGCATCCAAGATATTGTGCTCTCCTGGAATCTTAATAACACTTTTAATTTTCTCTACATCTTCCCTATCTTTTAAAGAAAATATTTCTGTGTTTTTGTGTTCCATTGAAACTTTTTCTCCTTTTACCAAGAATCCATCTTCGGACAAATGAGAAACAAACCTATTAAAAGCTTTAACTATGTTTTCTAAGCTTCCATAATAATCAAGATGATCTTCTTCAACATTAGTTATAACCCCTATCGTCGGCCAATAGTTCAAAAAAGATTCTTCGTGCTCGCAAGCTTCAATAATCAGATATTGTGATTTTCCCATTCTAAAATTAGAATTACCAAATTCTTTTAATTTAGTTCCCACTACAACCGTTGGATCTAATCCAGCTTCAATTAAAACTAAGGATATCATCGACGTTGTTGTGCTTTTTCCATGAGTTCCTGAAACAGCAATAGTATAATGATTCTTAGTCATTTCTCCCAATGCCTGAGGATAACTCATTTCTTGTATCCCTCTCTTTTTAACTTCAACTCTTTCTGGATTGTCTTCTTTAACAGCCGGACTATATATGACTAAATCATAATCGCTAATATTTTTAGCATCATTAATGCCAATAATAACTTTCACTCCTTTTTCAATCAAATCATCTGTAATTTGAGATGCACAAAGATCAGAACCAGAAACCTGTTCTCCTTTTTCTAAATAATATTTAGCTAAAGCTGAAACTCCTATTCCTCCTATTCCGATAAAGTGTATTTTCATATTATTTTAATGCAAATGATTTTAATACAGTGTACCTTGCGCCGCTTCTTTTTAGTTCGCTTTCCATAACATCAATTGAATCAACATTAAAAGACATTGAAATATCTTTTTTAATATCAGGCCTTTCTTCTGGTTCTATCTTTTTAAATTCCCACTGAGTAATTCTTCCCAATGTTATATGTGGAGCAAAACCATTATCTGGCTCTCTGACATTTAACAAGTTCTTTTCTAAATCTGTTTGCAATTTAGTCAATTTATCAGTTTTGTCACCCTTAACCCAAACCATTTTAGGATTCTTTTCGTTGGGACCATATGAAAGACTGTTTAAGTTCATAACAAAAGATTCATTTCTTCCTGCTATTTCTTCTACGATATTAAAAATAGAAGGAATCTCTTCAACTTCAATTTCTCCTAAAAAAAACAAAGTTACATGAAGATTGTCTTTCCAAGTCCACTTGATGGGACAAAAATCATTAAAAGTGTTAAATGAATTAGAAATCTCTTCAGTAAAAGCCACTAACTTGTTTTTAGTGCTTTCTGGTATTCCAATGCTTATAAATATCCTTTTCTTCATGGCTCTAGGATAACAAATTACAGCCTTAGTTTCAATATACATTAAAAATGATATAATAATCATATGAAAATAGATTTACACTGCCATACTAAATATTCATATGATGCTTCTCCGAGCCCAAAAGAAATAATGAAACAAGCTTTAAAAATGGGACTAAATGGAGTAGCTATCACTGATCACGAAAATACCAAAGCCTGGGACGAAGCAATTCAAGCAGGAAAAGAATTAAATTGTTTGGTTGTTTTGGGTGAAGAGATAAAAACAAACAAAGGAGATGTAATGGGATTGTTTCTTAAAAAACAAATTGATGGATACAAAAAAAACCCAAGATGGGTTATGGAAGAAATAAAAAAACAAGATGGCTTAGTTATTATTCCTCATCCCTTTCATGGAAGTGAAGGATTCAAAGATGATATAACTAAATATCTTGATTTAGTAGACGCTATTGAAGTCTTCAATGCTAGGAAACCTGGAACAAGACCAGACAAAAAAGCAAGAGAGTTCGCAAAGAAAAATAATATAGCAATGGTTGGTGGCGGAGACTCTCATTATGATAAAGCTGTTGGATACGCGTACACTGAATTTGAAGGAAATACTATTGAAGAATTAAAACAAGCGATTATAGGAAAAAGAACAACCGCAAAAGGAGCTAAAGCTCCCTTGATTTATATAATTACTCCTATTTTAGGAAAATTAGGATTAATAAATTAAAAACCTTTCATCAAAAAACTTTCGATGATAATTAATTACAATTTTCTTTGTTTTTTATTATTATAGTAGCAAATCTTTGTATAGCTGATAAGTTAGAAAATATTGCTAAAATAATAATTACATATGTTGTATAAATATAATCTGGATAAATTATTGCCAAGAATAAAGCAACAAACATAAAAATTACTCTTTCTCCTCTAGACATTATTCCACCCCTTAATTGCTCATCCATATATCCTTTCTGCTGAGCTGCTGCTGGAACATATGGTGTAACACTTGCTCCAAACAGTGCTAACACAATCCAAAATTCAGCAGGCCATATTATTTCTGGTAATCCCAAAAACAAAACTGCTATAAAAAAACCTGCCTCTATATATCTATCAAAAATAGTATCTAAAAAAGCCCC
>JAQTRG010000041.1 GCA_028711945.1 Minisyncoccota bacterium | reverse complement strand
ATCAGCACCTGTTTGATAGGTCCATTTTACCTCTTGAGTTTTAGAACTGATAGCAGATAAAACTCCTTGGACATTGCCAATATAAATTATTCCATCAGAAGAAATTGCTGGAGTGATAATTCCAGAGATATCGTCTTTGCCTGGAAACGATTGGGGCATGTTTCCATTTTGAGGTTGATTCATCGAGTCGCAAGGAGGAAGCGGAGGAGCACCACATCCAGCTGATGATTGAGGCATGTTTCCATTTTGAGGTTGAACTCCATTACAAGCAGGAAGTGGTGGTGCTCCGCACTCTGCAGCTGAAACAACTTGAGAACCATTAAAACTTACCTCAGGTCCTTTTTTCCACTTCAAATTTCCAGAAGAATCTAAAACAATTAAATTAGGACCAGCTGGAATATAAATCAATCCATCAGAACCAATAGCTGGGGAGCCAACTCTCACAGCTTTTGTGTCATATTTCCACTTTAATGTTCCATCAAGATTAAAAGCATAAAGATTGCTATCGGGGCCTGCGTGGGCATCACCACCTCCTAGATAAATTATTCCATTCTGATCGATACTGGCTGGATAAGAAATTGCTCCTTCTGTTTTATATTTCCACTTTAATTTTCCGTCCTTGTCTATCGCATAAAAATAACCATCCCAACTGCCTTGATAAATAGTTCCATCTGGCCCTATGGTCAAACCAATAATAGTGTTTCCATTTGTTTTATATTTCCATTTTTCGTTTCCGTCCTTATCTAAAGCAACGATTGTATCTCTCGAAAGAAAATAAATTGAACCATCTTCTGAGAGAGCAGGTCCTTGGGTATTTTGATAATTTTTTGACCAAATCTCTTTTCCACTCTTGTCTAGAGCAAATATCTTCCCTGCTCCAGCAACATATATAGTTCCATCAGAAGAAATTGCTATGCTACTTGGTTCAGCACCCTCTATTTTTCCTATCTTAAATTTCCATTTCAAAGTAGCTTTTTCTGAACCCTTAACATCAGCATATCCTGTATGAAAGTAATTTCCATGAAATTGAGACCAAGGATGATTGCTTACTGGTTGCTCCTCTTTTGTAGTTTCATTCAATATTATTGGTTTAATCAAATTAGTTTCTGTCTTGACTTTTTGCCAAACAAAATAACCAGCACCAGTAATAATAATTAAAATCACTAAAATAACTAAAACTTTTTTCATAATCATATATTGCCAGAAAAAATAAAGTTATTCAATGTCTTTATCTCTCTTAACTTTTTTGACTTGCATTATCTTTTTTAATCTATTTTCAGCCAATGAACCGCAATCAAGAGTGCCTATCGCTATCAAGATTGCTTCTTTTTCTTCGACACTAAGCGAACGTCTGTCCATTATTTTTAATAAAACATTGATTGCTTCTTTATATTCCATATTTATAATTAAAAACTCATCCAGAAGAACCAAGCACCGATAAGGAATATAATTCCTCCCCAAAATATCTGCCCACCTTTAAACATCTGAGCTTTTTTATTAACACGATCAGGAAAACCAATTTTTTCAATTCCTTTCAACAGCGTAGTCCATCCTAAAATAGTAATAGCAACTCGCCAGTCAGAAACCCAGACATTGTGCGAAACGACTGTAGCCAAGCCCAACAAAAAAGTAATATAACCTGTAGATATAGTAATGGTCTTATCTTCTGTATACTCTATAATTCTGCCTAACAACTTTGCGCCAATAGACATTGCGCCAAGAATCATAAAAAGGCTTCCCCAAAATTTTGCCAAAAAGATTGTAATTTCCATATTATTTATTAATTATTAATACCCCACTTTAGTTTTATTTTACCAAAAAAATACCTTTAAAACAATTGTTATCTACTCCCAAGTAACAATAACATAAAACACTTGTCTTTTTTCGATTTTTATTATATAAAATACAAAGCCCTTTCAAAGTCATTAAGGGACAAAGAATGGAGAGATTTGGATGAAATCGAATCATTGTTTTCATATTTTAGCGATATTGGGAATTATTTCTTGCTTATTAATAGCCGGATGTACCCAATCGCAAGACACTAGCTTAGCAAAAACATCTTCAACGCAAACACAGTCACCATCTATTCGCCAATCAGCAATGGATTTTGATAATGCGGACCTATATTTCCCAATGAAGGTTGGCAGTGAGTGGCTTTATCGCATTGATGTTAAAGAGAATGGTGCTATTATCCACAAAGAAACTTCTGCCTTCAATAGACGTGAAATGATTTATCCTCAAAATAAAGGAAATAGATTGAGGATAAGAATTGCAAAAACAGTTGATAAGCAGTGTGACACTCAATATCCCGACAGCTTACAATTGCAAATCATCGAAGACGACTTCAAGATTTTCAAATACGACCAGGAAATTTTCTGGATAAAACTTGGATTATCTTCTTCTGGCACCTACATGGTTAATCAGGTAACCACTTTAAAAGAAGCTTCCGATGAATCATGTGCTGAAAAAGTGCTCTTTATAGCCGATAGAGTGAATACTGGCATGAGCCGAAGTGGATCGAAAGACGAAGTAATTTATCTCGGCAAAGAACAAATAAATTACGAACAGCAGACAATTGAATGTATGCACTTTAGAAGGACAGTCGGTTCGATTGACGGATCTTCAGTCTATTGGCGCAAAGGGTTTACCGAAGATAGTTGGTATGCTTCAGACAAAGGCCTGATAAGGATGGAACAGAAAGTCGACGATAAAATTTCAATGGTTTGGAATCTAGAAAATTTCAAATCAGGATAAAAAGAGCATAAAGCTCCTTTTTTTATTTCATCAGTTAAAATATTTTTACAATTCCAAAAATTTATACTATAAAAAACACTAAAGCTATAACATCCTATTATAGATACTATTTTTGAACCCGCACTAACGTACCGCCACTGACTTTGAAATATTTTGAAACGCCCACTGAGGGAATCGCCGTCATTGGTTCGTCAGGTTTTCGGTCTACGTAATTGACTATTATCTCTCCATTCTGAAACTGAATTGTTTGGGGAGCAATACGGTCGCCAAGAAGGATTGCATTCGTGCCTTTATAGCTATTTCCTAAACTAAGAGCAACAGCTACATAATAGAAGGTTCCACTTCCACCGCTATCTTGAGTTAAAAGAAAGACTACATCATTTACGCCATCGCCGTTAAAATCGGCCTTAACTTCATTTCCGAAATATTGCGTTATGATTTTTGATGCCGAACCGGGGGTGGCTACTACTTCTGACTTACCGTTTACTAAGGTAACCTCTTGACCTTCAATCGTGTAAGTAATATTTTTTGCATCAACAATAACTTTTTGAACTGGAGCAATAACAGAAGATGTTTTTGTTATTGATTTACAAATAAAATAATTTGCTACTCCAAGAATAATTATTACTATAATTATTAAAATGATTTTTTTAGACATACTATTTACTGTTACAATTATATTATCCGACTATTTTTTATCCTAATATAAAATTCTTATTGGCGATAAAAATTATAATAAAACAGATGGCTCCCTTGTACAGTCCAGGACTATTTCTAGCTAATAACCGTAAGGGTTAATTGAATTATGTTTTGGTTATAACACACCAGTAATCGGTCGGATACTATCTAATCCTATTAACTGTTTTATTAAATAATCATGATATAATTATAATCCAGATTCAGCTAAACAATTATAATATATTTTCTCTCTCAAGGCTTCTGTTTTTTCAGATGTTTCAAGGGTTGTCATCTTTTGATACTCTGCGCTGACCTCGATGTCGTGCATTGCCGATTCTAATGCTGAACGCGAGCACTCTTGCTTAATTTTAGTGGGCCTTAATTGGAACCAATAAAAACTACTTCCGATAGCAAGCACTACGATTATCAAAAGAGAAAGTTTAAACCAATTTTCTTTAATAAATTTTTTCATAAATTTTATAATATTTTACTTATTTTTAATATCTAAATAAACTTCCTTAACCTCAAACGGCGGATTATGCTTAATACAATAATATTTAGATTTTTTATAAAATATTGGTGAACCATGACCGTTATCTTCTACGATTGAATTAATTTCTGCTTTCACTTCAGATTCATCTAACTCTGCTTTACACTTAGAACAATAAAATTTTTGCATAAAATTTTACAAATTAAAAAATTTAAAGAGCTTTAAGTTAAGTATTTTTTGACCTTGTCGAAAAATATATCATACATAAAACAAATAATATCCACGCAGGCCAAAAACCAAACCCTGCAAAAAAGGAAATTAATGAAATTATGCTTATAAAAATTCCTGTTAAACTAATATTCTTTTCGTACCAAAGCTTTTCAGCCTCAAAAACATTTCTGCCACAATGCTTACAAACTTTAGCATCAACTAAAATATCTTCTGCACAGAAACAACATTTTTTAAGTTCTTTTTTCATATTTTTATAAATTAAAACACTTCAAAAGAAGTGCCATTAATTGACTAATTGATTATTTATTATTTGACCATTTCCGATCTCTCGATACTTTTTCATATGGCTCCGAGCTGTGAGAGAACTTAGAACCATCATTCTAAGCGGTTGGAAGTCCTACGAACTGGACGCGGCCGTGGATATGCTGGAGGGGAAACTCCCTATTTAATAATCTCTCCCGTTTTTTTAATCTGCTTCGGTTTTGATTGTGGTGTTGGCTGCTTAAGCTTTGATGCTACAGAGCCGACAAGTGCTCC
>JAQTRG010000040.1 GCA_028711945.1 Minisyncoccota bacterium | reverse complement strand
GAAATTAAAAAGATTAAAGAAAAGATAGAGAATATAGAGAAGATTATTATTCAAAATAATCCAGAGAGGAATTTAAAATTAGGATACTGCATAGCTGTGGGAGAAAAAGGAATAATTAAAAAGATAGATAGTGTTAAAGTTGGAGAAATAATTGATATAAAGGTCTTTGATGGTATAATTAATACGCAAGTTAAAAAAACAAAAAAACATGAAAGACAAAAATCTTAATCAAAGCTTGAAAAAACTTTCTTTTATTGCTGAATGGTTTGAAAAACAGGAAGAAATTGATGTTGAGGAGGGGCTGGAAAAAGTAAAAGAAGCTGCTCAGATAATCAAAGAGGCTAAAAAGCAGTTTAAAGAGATTGAAAATGAGTTCGAGGAGATAAAAAAAGACATAGAAGGGGAGTAATTTGCCATATTTTTAAAAAAGGAGTAAATTATATTTAGTATTCTTGAAAATCAAGAACCTATTTATCATTCATTATTAGGAGATGAGTTATCTTGGGCAAAGGGAACCATCCTTTTAACAAAAATATTTTTCATGGTAATGGAGATTTTCATAAAGAGAATGGAAAACTACACAATGGTAATGGCAATAAATTAAAAGCAAGACGTGCTTATTTTAAAATAGGCACTTGTCCTAAATGCAAGAGAGAAAATGTTCCCTTAACTAATCACCATATTTATCCAAGGTGGGTATATGGACCAAATGATATAAGGGAATATCTGTGCAGGGAATGCCATGATGAAGTAGAAAAGTGGAACAGAGAGTTCGAAAGAATGGTCTTAAGACTATTCCAAAAATGTTATCGTCTCATTTACAGAGCCTTTATGAATGAAGAAAGATATAAGGTCGTGAATAAAACAAAAATATTTGGAATAGCCATAGACGGATTGAAAAAGGTGATAACCAGGAGTGTAAGTGAATGGATTGAAAGAAGAATGACAACAGAGGGTGTTTCATTAAAAAACAAAGATAGGCAATAATTGCCTCTTTTTTCTTATTTAGGTATAATAGGGTTATAAGAATAACAGTAAAACAAATGCAAACATTAACAGATCAGAACTTTGAAGAGACAATTAAAAACGCTAAATTGCCCATATTAGTTGATATATATACTGAATGGTGTCCGCCTTGCAAGATACTGGGACCGATATTAGATAAATTATCAGAAGAATACTCAAATAAGGTTACTTTTTATAAAATGAATCTGGATGAGAATTCAAAAACAGGAGAAGCTTTTCAAATAGATAGGATTCCCACAGTTCTTCTTTTTGTTAAAGGAGAAGCAAAAGCTAATTTTGTCGGGCTAAAGCAAGAAGAGGATATTAAAAATTGGATT
This sequence comes from Minisyncoccota bacterium, assembly GCA_028711945.1. Lineage (GTDB taxonomy): Bacteria > Patescibacteriota > Minisyncoccia > Minisyncoccales > Minisyncoccaceae > JAQTRG01. The sequence continues at coordinate 3,355 of JAQTRG010000040.1, read as the reverse complement.
AATTCAAATATTTAATATGAACAAAGAAACAGAGCAATTAATTAAAAAGTATAGAGAATACGCTGAGAGCAAAAAAATACATTTGAATCACAATGAAAAAATTGTTGAAGGAGTTGTGGGCGCTATTCTTTTCAGAGAAGAGAATTTTGGCAAAAAGTATTGTCCTTGTAGAAAACTGACAAACAGCAAAGAGGATAAGAAGATTATTTGTCCCTGTGTTTATCATTTAAATGAAATAGAAAAAGAAGGACATTGCTTTTGTAATTTATTTGTGAAGTAATTAAAAAACCACCTTGCGGTGGCTTTTTGTTAGACTCTTCTAACGTATTCTTCGCTTTCCGTGTTGATTTCTATCACGTCTCCGTCTTCAACAAATAGAGGAACGTTCATTTTGGCTCCTGTTTCAATTGTTACTGCTTTAGTTCCACTTTGAGCTCTGTCTCCCTTAACTCCAGGAGAAACTTCGGTGACTTTTAGTTGAACCTTAATTGGCATTTTGATATTAATGATTTTGTCATCGAAAAGAATAGTTGTGATTTCTTGATTTGTTTTTAAGAACTTTGCTTTCGACCCTATTTGTTCTTCTGTGAGTTCAAATCTTTTTGATGGATCTTTTACATCTGAAAAAACATATTTACCCTTGGCTCCATATACAAACTTTGCTTCTTTTTCTTCAATTTCAGCTTCTTCGAAAGAATCTCTTGGCTGAGCGCTTCTAGAAAGTAGTGCGCCGCTGATTAAATTCTTCGCTTTCATTTGAAGGTATGAATGACCTCTTCCTTTGAAAGTATTTTCTGCTTCGACTATTTCGTATGGTTGGTCATTAATGATAATGATCTTTCCTCTTCCTAATTCTGAATATGATAACATTTTCTTTTCTATTATTAACTTATTATTTTTCTACTCGCCATTCTATCTTAGATTCCTTATCAGCATATTCAAGCCATTCTCCATTATCATCTATTACAAACCACTTTCTTTTGGTTTGAGACCAGACCATTGGCTGGTTCATGTAATATGGTTTTTTAACAATTTCCTTTGGTTTCAATTTATCCAGTTCAAGCCATTTTTTAAAAACTGTTTCAATCGAATAATCAAGGTTTCTTGATTTAGCCCATTCAGAAACCTTGGTAATAGCTTCTTCTGCTTTTTTGACAGAACCAGCAAGGTCAATTAATTGCTTGGCCGGTCTCGTGAATCTAGAATAGATTATCTTCTTCTTTTTAGCTGATTCTTTGATTTCGTCAAGTGTCAGACCCTTGGAATAGAAGAAATGATTGACAACGTGCTGGATGTCGCTTTCTTTTTTCTCTTTCTCTTTTGTCTTGTCTTTCTTTTCCATTAGCTTATTTTCTTAATTACGGCTTGATAGAATTCTTTTATCTTTTCTAATTCCTTTTCTCCCGATTTAGTAATTTTATACATTCTTCTCCTATCTTCAAGAGTGCTTTCTACAAACCCTTGGCTTTCTAATCTGTATAGTACGCGATAGGGAGTAATATTGCCAGGCCTGAATCCGAACTCCTTTTCAATCAAAGTAGGAAGCTCCCAAGCGTAATTGGGATTATCTTTTAATGTGGCTAAGATATATATCCAAAGATTTTCTTTGGTGTTTGATTTGGTGAGTCTTTCGTATGGGGTCATATTTCTATTCTAGAAGAAAGGTGGGGGATAGTAAAGTAGCGCAGTTGTTGACAAACTATTTTACCAGTGTAAAATACAATTAATAATATTAAATTATAAGTAATTAAATAAACATGGCTAAAAAAGCATCTAAGTCAGCCAAGAAGGCTGACAACAAAAAAGAGATTAGGATTGCGATTGCAGGTTTAGGTAATTGTGCTAGTTCATTGGTTCAGGGAATTTATTACTACAAAGACGTTAAGAATGATGACGAAATAGTTCCAGGATTGATGCACAATGTTCTTGGTGGTTATAAGGTTTCAGATATTAAAATCGTTGCTTGTTTTGATGTTGATAAGAGAAAGGTAGGCAAAGATGTTTCTGAAGCTATTTTTGCTAAACCAAATTGTACTAAGACTTTTTGTCATGATGTTCCAAAGACAGGGGTTATCGTTAAGATGGGACCAATCTTAGATGGTGTTGCTGATCATATGAAGAATTATCCAGATGATCAGACATTCTTACCTTCTGACAAAAAAGCAGTTGATGTTACTGCAGAATTAAAAAAGAGTAAGGCAGATGTTTTAGTTAACTATATGCCAGTAGGTTCTCAGAAAGCAGTTGAGTTCTATGCTCAAGCAGCATTAGACGCTGGAGTTGCTTTAGTAAACTGTATGCCAGTGTTTATTTGTTCTGATGAGAAATGGGAAAAGAAATTCCAAGACAAGGGAATTCCTTGTATTGGAGATGATATTAAATCTCAAATTGGAGCAACCATTACTCACAGAGTTTTAACTCACTTATTTGCAGAAAGAGGAGTTACAATAGATAGGTCTTATCAGTTGAACATTGGAGGAAACACAGATTTTTTAAATATGCTTTCAAGAGACAGACTGAAGTCAAAAAAGTTGTCAAAAACTGAAGCAGTTGAATCACAATTGGCTAAGAGATTAAGCTATGACAACCTACACGTTGGCCCTTCTGATTGGGTTCCTTTCTTAAAGGATAATAAGGTTTGCTTCATTAGAATGGAAGGAAGAAAGTTTGGTAACGTACCAATTGAATTAGAATTAAGACTATCAGTTGAAGACTCTCCAAACTCAGCTGGTTGTGTTATTGATGCTATTAGATTATTAAAGATTGGTTTAGATAGAAAAATTGGCGGAACATTATTATCATCTTCAGCATATTTTATGAAGCATCCAATGAAGCAATTTACAGATGAGAAAGCTAGAGAAATGATTGAAGAGTTTATTGCTAACAAAAGAGAAAGATAATATAATATATTTATATGGAACCAATAAAAAGATTTACAAGTTCAGTCACAGAGGGAAACCTTTGGACATATATCCTTTCTTTAGGTAAAGAAAATGAAGTTCAAGAAGGAGAAGTTTCTAGAATGATATTTGAGAAGTTCGGATTCTTGCCTAATGATCTAATGGTTAGAAGTGTTTTGTTTAGATTAAAGGGAGATGGTTATGTTAGTAGAGAAAAGTTAGCTGGAAAGAAAGCATACAAAATTACAGAAAAAGGAAAGAAAGAATTGGAGAGAATGAAAAGCTTTTGTTCTGATTTAATTCAGAGACTATAATTATTTTACATGTTAGACACAAAAAGACATTGGTTTAATGGTTTAGAAAAATTTGTTGGTTCAATATTTGGAGCATTTCCAATTACTCCTAATCAATATACGTATCTTTCTGGATTAGCCGCAGTGTTTTTTTTATTGTTT
>JAQTRG010000039.1 GCA_028711945.1 Minisyncoccota bacterium | reverse complement strand
TTAAGAAGGAGGCAAGTGGAGATAGTGGAGCGTTAATAATTGAAAAAGAAGTATATGAGTTTTTCAATTTAAGAAATAATGCTTTTAGGAAAGGAGTTTTTCTTTCTGTATTAAGAGCATTAGCTATGCAAGCAAGAACTTGGGTTTTGATATTTTTCTTGGGCTCATATCTTGGATTTCTTCCTTCCTTGTCTGTCCTAGGTTTTACATATATTTCTTCTCTGATTCCAATTCCAACATCACTAGGTTCGCACGAAGCATTGCAATTTTTTGCTTTTAAATCTTTGGGAATAGCAGTATCAATGGTAGCAGTATTTACAATGATTATCAGAGCAGCAGAAATAATTGTTTCTAGTGTGGGAATGGTATTTTTAATTAAATCAGGGTTTAATTTAATTGGTAATAAATTTTTAAGTTATGATAAAAATTAATAAAATAGTTAAATATTTAATTCTTGCTGATATTGCTTTTTGGACAGGATGGGGGCTTATTACTCCAGTTTTTGCTATTTTTATAGTTGAAAAAATACAAGGAGGTTCTGCTTTGGTAGTCGGTATTGCTACAGCAATTTACTGGATATTAAGAGCATTGCTCATATTTCCGATAGGAACTCTTCTTGATAAGTATGACGGCGATAGAGATGATTATTTATTTCTTGTAACAGGAAATTTTGTGTCTGCATTAGTCTTGTTTGGATACATTTTCGCAATATATCCTTGGCATGTATATATGTTGCAATTGTTTTATGGCTTAGGAATGGCTATGTCTATCGCTGGGTGGAGATCAATATTTACTAAAAAAATTGATAAAGGAAAAGAAGCAACAGAATGGGCTTTAGATGATATGTTTATCAGTCTTGGTTGTGGAATAGCTGGTCTTGTCAGTGGATGGATTGTAACGATAATAGGATTTAATCAATCTTTCCTTGTCGCTGGTTTCTTTGGCATTTTGAGCACCTTGGCTCTCTTAGGATTAAGGAAGGAAATCTCAGGAGTATTCAATAGAGGATTTCATGCTAATATTAGAGACATTTTTAAAAGATGAAAAATCAAGAGATTTCTCAAATTTTATTTGAGATTGGAGACTTTCTTGAGCTAGGAGAAGTACCATTTAAGCCCCAAGCATATCAGCAGGCTGCTATTGTGCTGGACAATATGGAAAAAGATGTGTCAGAGATATACAAAGAAGATGGAATCAAAGGATTAGAAAAGATTCCTGGAGTAGGAAAAAGTATTGCTGTAATAATTGAAGAATATCTAAAAACAGGGAAAGTTAAATATATTAAAGATCTTAAGAAAGAAACGCCCATTGATTTGGAGGGATTAACTAAAATCGAAGGATTGGGAGTTAAGAGAATTAAAAAGTTATACAAAGAATTAGGTGTCAGGAACTTAAAAGATCTTGAAAAAGCAGTTGATGATCACAAGGTTTCTCCATTGTTCGGGTTTGGAGAAAAAATGGAAAAGAATATTCTTGATGCAATAGAGTTTTTGAAAAAATCAAAAGGCAGATTTCTTTTAAGAGAAGTTTTTCCTCAAGTCAAAATAATTGGAGAGAAATTAAAAAAGATTCAAGGAGTTGTAGATTTTTCAGTGGCAGGATCTTTTAGAAGAAGAAAAGAAACTATTGGTGATGTTGATTTTCTTGTAGGGATTAAAGATATGACTGATAAGTATCTGGTAGAAAAGATAATGAATACCTTTGTTACAATGGACGATGTGGTTAAAATAGTTGGCAAAGGAGGAACAAAGTCTTCAATTAGAACAAGGCAAGGATTAAATATGGATTTGAGGTTAGTTCCTGTTCATTCTTTTGGCGCAGCTTTGCAGTATTTTACAGGTTCGAAAGATCACAATATCTCTCTAAGAAGAATTGCAATGAAAATGGGATACAAGTTGAATGAATATGGATTGTTTAAAGAAGAAAGGAAAATAAAAGGAGAAACAGAAGAGGAAATATATGAAAAATTAAGAATGGAATGGATTCCTCCTGAGCTAAGGGAAAATCAAGGAGAAATACAATTAGCAATAGAGAGAAAATTACCTAAGCTAGTAGAGTTAAAAGATATTAAAGGAGATTTTCATTGTCATAGCAATTGGGATGGAGGAGAAAACTCAATTGAAGAAATGGCGGAGAGGGCAATATCTTTAGGATATAAATATCTAGGGATAGCTGACCATACTCAAAGTTTGAAAATAGAAAATGGACTTGATGAAAAAAGATTATTAGAACAAGGGAAAAAGATAGATGAAATAAATGCAGGCTTTATTAAAAAAGGAATTAATTTTAAAGTATTAAAAGGATCTGAAGTAGATATTTTAAAAGACGGAACGTTAGATATTAAAGACAAGGTTTTGAAAACTCTTGATTATGTTTCTGTGAGCATCCATTCAAATTTTAAAATGGGTAAAAGAGAAATGACTAAGAGAGTGATTAAAGCTTTTGAGAATCCTTATGTTAAGATATTTAATCATCCCACAGGAATGATTTTAGGAAAAAGAGATGAGTATGATATTAATATCGAACAAGTTATTAAAGCAGCTAAAGAAAATAATGTTGCTTTGGAAATGAATTCCTATCGTTCTGATTTAAGTTATCAATCAGCCAAGATAGCTAAAGAAATGGGAGTTAAATTAACTATTGGCAGCGATGCACATAATATAAAAGAATTAGAAGACTTACAATTCGGTGTTTATCAAGCAAGAAGAGGTGGATTAGCCAAGGAAGATGTGGTAAATACAATATATGAAAAAAGTTAAATGTTTAGTTTTGTTTTCGGGTGGATTAGATTCAATGCTTGCAGTAGGGTTACTAAAAAGAATGGGAATAGAGGTCGTTCCTATTTGTTTTGTTAGTTATTTTTTTAACTCTTGTCAGGCTGAAGAATCAGCAAAACAGTTAGGACTAAAATTGAGAGTAGAAGATTTTTCTTTGGAGCATTTGAAAATTGTTAAGAATCCAAAACATGGACATGGCAAGGCAATTAATCCGTGCATTGATTGTCATTTAATGATGATTAAAGAAGCAGGGAAGATAATGAAAAAAGAAGGCTTTTATTTTATAGCAACTGGAGAAGTTTTAGGAGAAAGACCTATGTCTCAAAATATCAGGGCATTAGAAATAATTGAAAAAGAAGCAAAACTAAAAGGAAGATTATTGAGGCCCTTGTCAGCCAAATTGCTTCCAGAAACTATTGTTGAAAAACAAGGATTAGTTAATAGAGAAGAATTGTATGATATTTCTGGGAGAACAAGAACAAAGCAAATGTTATTAGCTAAAGAATTAGGAATTAAAAAATATCCTAGTCCAGGAGGAGGATGCATTTTAACAGAAGTTAATTATGGAACATTGTTGAGAAAGTTTTTTGAGATAAAAAAGAATGTTGATGGTAATGATGCTGAAGTTTTAAGATTGGGTAGAGTTTTCTTTGAAAAGTATTTAATTGTAGTTGCTAGAAATGAATCTGAATGTGTTGAGGTAAAAAAAAATATGAAGAAAGGAGATATTATTTTAGAACCTAAAGGATTTTCTGGACCGACCGTATTAGTTAGAAAAATAAATAGATCATCTTTTAAAGAAATGAAAGAAATGGGGAGAGAATATCTTTTGAAGTATACAAAAAGACCCCCGATAGGGGATCCTTGTATTACCTATTTGCAGCTTCCAGTACTTTGATAAATATTTCTGGATTCTTTTGAGCTATTCCCGATAGAATCTTTCTATCAAGTTCGATTAAGTTCTTTTTTAGTCCAGCGATGAATTTACTATATGTTGTCCCATTCTCCCTGCACATAGCATTAATCTGTATTTGCCATAATGCTCTCTTAGCTCTCTTCCTTGTTTTTCTATCTCTGTATGAGTATGACCAAGCTTTCATCAATGCTTGTTTAGCTTCTGTGAACTTTGATTTTCTGTCCCAGCGGAAGCCTTTGGCTGCTTTGATGACATTCTTTCTTCTTTTGTGAGCGGCTACGCCCCTTTTTACTCTTACCATATTATTTTCCTAATAGTTTTTTAATCTTTTTTGCTTCGGGTGCTGACATCTCTACTAATTTGCGCATTGAACTCTTCTTTTTTGAAGATTTTTTTGACAAATAGTGGTCTTGGCCGACAACCCTTCTTAAGACCTTTCCTGATTTTGTTACTTTAAACCTTTTGGTTAAAGATTTTCTTGTTTTGGGTTTCATATTTTATTTTTTTGAAATAGTCATTGATAATCCTTTGGGTTCTTTTTTTAATTCTCTTTCTACTTTGATTTCCATTTTTGATTTAATCTTTTCTATGAACTTGTCGATTTTCTGCTTTCCAAAATCTGACATGTATTTTTCTCTTCCCTTTAATCGAAGCTGTAAATCTATCTTATCGCCTTTATTCAATAATTTTTCAGCAGATGATACTCTAGTGTCGATATCATTATCAGAGATATTGTAGGTAAGCTTAATGCATTTGGTTTCTATTTTTTTACTTCCCGCAATTTGAAGTCTTTCCTTTTTGCCCAATGTGTATAGGTATTTACCGTAATCAGCTATCTTGCAGATTGGGGGAGTGGTCTTGTCAGTTATTAAAACTAAATCCATTCCTTTATCTTTCGCTGTCTTTAGTGCTTCTTCAAAAGGAAAAATTCCCATTTGTTGGCCTTCTTCATTAACCAGCCTTACTTCGGTTGCTCTTATTTGATTGTTGTATAATGGTTTATTCAAGTTTATTTTTTGTGGAGGTGGCGAGTAATGAGCTCGCGTCCAAAGGTTATACGATAATA
>JAQTRG010000038.1 GCA_028711945.1 Minisyncoccota bacterium | reverse complement strand
CCCAATTTTTTCAAGTTGTTTTTTAAAACTCTCAATATTTTGTTTTGTGCAAATTGCCGGATGAATTCCCTGCTTGATTGCATAATTTTCTGCAGGAAGTCCAAAAGCATCCCATCCCATTGGATGCAAAACATTAAACCCTTGAGCTCTTTTTACTCTTGCAACAATATCAGTAGCAACATATCCTTTCAAATGTCCCACATGAAGTCCATCTCCAGAAGGATACGGGAACATATCTAAAACGTAAAACTTGGGAAAGTTTGGATTATCCCCTGTTTTATAAGAATAATTCTTTTCCCAATATTCTTGCCACTTTTTCTCTATTTCGCTAAAATTATACTCCATATGATATCAATAACAAAGCTGTAAGTATTCCTAATACTGTTGAGACTGCAAAACCAAACCAATACCAAAGATCTATGCTAAACTTGGCATCAATCGCTCTCTCAACTATTAGTTTAAAATAAAGAAAAAAACAGTGGGACGATATCCCCACAGCTATTCCTAACAAAATAGCTCTAATAAAATACAAAATTTCTTTGTCCATATGCCTCTAGATTAACACAAAAAGAGCTAAAATAAAAGTCAATTTAGCCCAAACAATTCCACAGCATTATTAGAGGTTTTTATCTTTATTTCTTCAATATTTTCACTCCTATTATGACTAAACTCATCAATAATCTGATTAATAGACATCGGATTATTCCTTGTTTCAAACTGAGGAGGCGAAAGATATGGACAATCAGTTTCAATCAAAACCTTTTCAAGAGGGACTTTGCTCATTACCTCTTTTAAATCAATCTTAAAAATTATTCCATTAATACCAATATACAAACCTAAATCAGCGAACCTTTTCATATCATCTATTGACCCAGTAAAACAATGTAAAACTCCTTTGATATTTCTCTTAGAAATAATCTCATATAAATCATCAAAAGCTGAACGGCAATGAATAATTACTGGAAGATTTAATTCTTCTGCCAAATCAAGATGTTCTATAAATATCTTCTTCTGTTCTTCTTTAAACAATTCTTTCTTAGCTGTCCCTTTTGGTTTATACCAATAATCAAGTCCTGTTTCTCCGATAGCTACAACTTTCTTGTTTTTAGCTAAAAATTTGTATTTTTCAATATCAAAACTATTTTCAAGAATCCCCTCAGCTTCTCCCGAATATCCTTTATTCCTCAAAAATTCTGAAGCAATATTTAAAGGATGTAAACCAACTGAAGCGAAAACATTGTCAAAATTTTGAGCAATTTCTATCGCCTTCTCTGAACTCTTAAGATTAGTTCCCACATTAATCATTCCAACTCCACTCTCTAAACATTTTTTGATAATATCCTCTCTGTCAGAATTAAATTCAAAAAAGTTAAGATGTGCATGAGTATCAAAAATCATATCCTTGGGAAAAGAGATTCTCCTTTTTTAATATTAAATTTACCATCTTTTTCTCCCAACTGCTTTCTCATCTTTTCTGATGTTTCGGGCAATAATGGCAAAATCATTCCAGATATATTTTTTAATGAATATATTAGATTAGAAAATATTCTTTTCTGCATCATTAATTCATTAATCTCCCAAGGTTTTTCATCTTCAATGTATTTATCACAAAAAGAAACTAACTCCCAGACATTAGAAAGCGTCTCGTTAAAATAAACATACCTATTATTAATTTTTTCTTTAATTGCTTCAACTTCATCGATAAACTGTTGGTTGGGCTGAATTTCAAAATCATTACTTAGTCCTGCTTTCTCAATCATGGCAATTGTCCTTGAAAATAGATTGCCTAATCCTGAAGCCAAATCAGAATTATACCTCTTCTCAAACTTCTCATAAGTAAAATCTCCATCTCCCAACGCTGGTATCTCTCTTAATAAAAAGTATCTTACTCCGTCGCAACCATATTTATTAACAAGCTCTATCGGATCAACAACATTGCCAATGCTCTTGGACATCTTTTGATTGTCAGCTGTAACATATCCATGGACAAACAATGTCTTTGGAAGACTGATTCCTGCTGACAAAAGCATAGCTGGCCAATAAACAGCATGAAATCTAATTATTCCCTTTCCAATAACATGCAATTTGAATTCATTATTCTGCCAAAATTCATTAAATTTAGATTCATCATTGCTTCCATAACCTAAGGCATTAATGTAATTAGATAATGCATCAAACCAAACCCAAAGCTTCTGAGTTGGGTCATCTGGAACATCTATCCCCCATCCCTTAGCCCTTTCGCTAGAACGAGATATACAAAAATCTTGAAGACCTGATTTGATAAAACTTAAAACTTCATTCTTCCTTGATTCAGGGAGAATTTTTATTTCATCTGACTCAATTAATTTTTGTAATTTATCTTGATAATTAGAAAGTTTAAAGAAATAATTTTCCTCTTCTATTAATTCTGGCTTAGTTTTGTGTTCTGGACACAACCCATCAACAAGTTCATCCTCTTTATAAAATTCTTCACATCCGACACAATATAATCCGCTATATTTCTTTTTATAAATATCTTTTTCACAAACTTTCCATAATTTCTGAGCTCCCTTGAAATGCCTTTCTTCAGTAGTGCGGATAAAATCATCGAAGGTTAATTTCAAAACTTCTTTAAGATCAAAAAACTTCTGACAATTTTTATCAACTAAATCCTTGACAGGCATTCCTAATTTTTCAGCACTCTGAACATTCTTTAAACTATTTTCATCGCTACCAGATAAAAAGAAAACCTCATCGCCTAGAGAACGATGACGCCTAGCAATAGCATCTGCTTGAACAAACTCTAAAGCATGCCCAAGATGAGGAGCTGCATTAACATAAGGTATTGATGTAGAAATAAATACTTTTTTCATTAGACTAATTTTCTATCTTCTTTTTATTAAAATACTCCCTAGTTAATTCAAAAATAATTCCGGCTAAAGGTATTGCCAGCATGGCTCCTACTATTCCTCCTAAAATTCCTCCGATAAGAATTGATGTTAATACCAATACTGTTGATAGTCCTGTCATTCTTTTGGTAAATATTGGAGACAGAATATTGCTTTCTATTTGCTGAATTATTATCGCTAAAATAGCAACAATAATTGCTTTTGTCCAAGAGCTGAAAGCAAATAAAATTAAAATCGCGCCAGCAATTAATGGTCCTATAAATGGAACCATGTTCAACAACCCTGCTAAAATAGACAGAGATAATGCGAATTTAATCTTCAAAAATACACAAACAATAAATGTCATTAAGGCTACGAAAAAAGAACAAATCAATCTGCTACCAAACCAAGAAGCAACATGCATCTTTGCTTTGTCCCATTTCTTTAAAACATCTTCTTCAAATCTTTTAGGAGAAACTAATTTAATCGCCTTAATAATTTCTTTTTCTTCAATTGACATGAATAAAGCTAAAACAAAAATAGTGATTCCAGCAAAAATGCTTCCAAACAATGATGCAAAGATATTAAGGATATTAGCTGAAACTCTGATTAAACTATTCTGTATTTCTCCGTTTAAAGTAGAAAGACTCTGAAATGAATCTATTCCTATTTTACTTAAAAATGTTGGAATCTGAGCAAAAGATTCAATAACCCCGCTACTTAATACAGCCACCTCTGATGCTAATGGAGGGACGATAAGATAAACTATAAAACCTAATATCAAAAGCATCCCAAAATAAACTATGGCCGCAGATATAGCTCTTGGAGTGCCTCTTTTTTCTATTTCGTCAATTGCTGGGTTAAGTAAGGTAGAAATAATCCATCCTAAAAATAACCAAACAATAACACTACGAATAAGAAATAAAAAGTAAAAAAGGAGGACCACAACAAAAACTTTAAATATTGATCTCCATGCAATATCTACTGTCTCGATTTCTTTTTTCATATTGTTAAAATTTTAATAATTTTTTAAATTCTTGTTTATCTTTAAATGGCCCTATCATCGCCAAATTCAACTTTTCTAACTTAAAAATATCCTTTGACACCTTCATAATATCATCTGCTGTAACCTTGTCTATTTTTTTAACAATCTCTTCTAAGGTTAATATCTTACTTTTCAATAACTCTTGAGAACCATAAAAAGAAGCTTGAGCATCAGAAGATTCTAATCCTAATACCATCTTACCCTTTAAATAGTCTTTAGCTTTTTTAAGTTCCCTTGAAGAGACCTTTTCAGTGGTCATTTTCTTGTACTCTCTAAGAATTGTTTCAATTACTTTGTGTAATTTTTTATTATCAACTCCTGCAAAAGTAACCAATGATCCCGTATCAGTATCTGATTGATTATGTGTCCTTACATAATATGCTGCCCCCAATTTTTCTCTAACTTCAATAAACATTCTTGAACTCATCATTCCTCCTAAAATAATTCCTAAAATATCCGCAGCTTGTTTCTGAGGATGGAAAATGCTATATCCCCTAACGCCAAGAGCAAGATTTGTTTGACCAATGTCTTTATATGAAACAATTAATTGCGGATCTAATTGATTTTCAACAACTTTTAATTTTCCATTAGCTTTAGATGTTTTTACTTTATTAAAATATTTCTTAACCTTTGCAATCATTTCTTTCTCTTTAATCTTTCCAGCGACACAAATAATAGTGTTTGCTGCTGTATATTGAGAATCAATATATTTAACAATTTGCTCCCTTTTTATTGTTGAAACAGTTTCTTTGGTTCCAGCAACATCCCATCCAGCTGGCTGATCTCCATATAGAACTGTTTTCCATAATTCATCAATATACATCATTGGATTATCATTATACATATTGATTTCCTCAATAATTACTCCCCTTTCTTTTTCAATCTCTTCGCTAGGTATTTTTGAATTTAAAAAT
>JAQTRG010000037.1 GCA_028711945.1 Minisyncoccota bacterium | reverse complement strand
GAATAAGGGAATACCAGCTATTCCTGTTATAAGATACATTAATTGCGACAAAGCTCCTCTTTTAGAACCAAGCAACACTCCACTCAACAGGACAACAAGTGTCTGCATTGTTATTGGAATAATCCCTATTCCAAAACTTATCTTTGCAGAAACTCCAGTTAAAAAAGCAAAAGCAATAATTAAAACCAAGTCTTTCATCAAAGATAAAAATCTGCTTTCGATATTTAAAATATTGTCTATTTTTAATAATTTAGTTTCCATAAATATATTATATCATAAAAAAAGAGCAGACCGCATATGATCTGCATTAATTCAATGAACCAATCTCCATGTGCAAAAAGGTCTTGCTGTTTTGACAATTGAACTCTTACAATAATTTTCTCTATGGAGTACTGGCTGCTTATCTATTAAAGATAGCATTATCCCCGGATAATTCTTTTTGTGCTTATATCTAGACTCAACAGCATACAAACAGTATTCATTTAAAACATTTGCATGAAATGCATAAGCAATTATTTCTGCTGCTGTAAAAAATGAACACCCGAATTGCCTTTCGTTGATTCTAGAATCAACGACCCAATAACATTTTTTTGATGAGCTGGAATCATAGTTATTATTTATTTTATTTAAAGGAACTCTATTGGTTCCCACATCTCCTTCCTCTCCTATGAGAAGATTCATTAGCAAAGAAGCATTCAAAAAATTATCATTGATAACTGGCATAATGGGCAAATGTTTTGATAATTTATTTTGAATCATTGGCGTCTCTGCTGCCCTCTCAACAGCCCATCTCTTTTTCCACTCTAAGTGTTCTATTGCTTCTTCAACATTTTTTTGAGAAATTAGTCTTTCTTCAACCAAACGATTAAGTTCTATGCTTAACTTATTTAATTGCTTATCAGCAATTTCTTCTATATCTCTTGAGAAATAAAACTTATAAGATTTAAGCCTTTTAGATATTTCTGCCACAGAAGAATCTATTTCTTCTTCTGACATTTCTCCAAAAGTTAAAGCAATAGATTTCGCTGATTTTTGAATATTTTCCTGGTTTTCCTTAATGAAATCTTGGATAATAACCATCTCCTTGTTAATGAACTTTTGTAAATCAAATATAGACAAAAAGCAACAGCATGTCAATGCATCAAAAAAGAAGCCTAAGCTTCTTTTTTTAATTATACAAATGTAATTGCTTCGCCTCTTTTTCTTCCTCTGCCAGTTCTACCTATTCTGTGAACATAGTCATCATAGGTTGCAGGGATATCATAGTTGATAACATGGCTTATATCATCAATATCTAATCCTCTAGCTGCTACATCAGTTGCTACCAATATCTTACAGTGACAACTCTTAAAAGAATCTATTGCTCTCTTTCTTTTTGGTTGAGTTTTATCTCCATGAATAGATTCAGCTCTAAATCCTTTTTGAATTAGAGTTTTAGAAAGTTTTTCTACTCCGTGTTTTGTTTTTCCAAAGATAAGAACTTTACTAAATTCGTTCTTGTTAAGAAGCTCGCATAGTATTTCTAATTTCTTAGTGCTGTCTCCCATAACTCTGATTATGTCCTGATTAACATTAGCTGCTGATTCTTGAACCTTAACAGATATTTTTATCGGGTCTCTTAAGAATTTTCTTGAAAGCCTGTCTATTTCGTCAGGAAGAGTTGCTGAGAAAAGCAAACATTGTTTTTCTTGCGGCATCTGTTCCATTAAAAATCTAATATCTTCAACAAAACCCATATCAAGCATTCTATCCGCCTCATCCAAAACAATTGTCTTGAATTGAGCCATGTTTAATGCCTTTCTCTGAACCATATCTTTTATCCTTCCTGGGGTACCAACAACAAAATCATTACTTCTTTTTAAATTTCTGAATTGATCTCTTACGCTTGTTCCGCCGATACATAAAACAGAGAACAAATTTAATCCATGGGTAAAATCTCTAAATTCTTTTTCTATCTGAAAAGCTAATTCTCTTGTAGGAACGATAATAATTGTTTTATTCTGCCTACTTGTTAATGACTTATTAATCGCAGGAATCAAAAAGGCTGCTGTTTTTCCTGTACCAGTATTAGCAATACCAATCACATCTTTTCCATCTAAAATTAAAGGTATAATTTTATCCTGAATCGGAGTTGTATCTTTGTATCCTTTATAAACAATATTATTCTTTAATCTATTATCCACCTTAAAATCAACAAACTTATAAGTTGGAATATATGCAACCTCTTCTTCAACAGTAACACCTTTCTTAATAAATCTTGAAACATCTATTTTGTTAGCAGAAAAGCCTCCCTTCCTTTTACCAGGGAACCTTTTTCTTTTAAAACCACTTGGTCTTGATGACCCGAATCTGCTTGTTTTTCTAAAACTTCTTGTGTGCATATATTTAATTAAAAAGACGGAAAATCTCTTCAATACAGAGACTCCGCCTCCAATATCTCAATATTACTTTTAAACTATATTACATTTATTGGATTGTGTCAACCCCTATTCTGTAACTTGCCCATCAAATTCAGCTTCATTGGCAACAGCTTCTTCTTTGGTAGCACGAATAATTCCATCTTTGTGGTGAGCAGGCGAATAAATTGTATATAGCTTTAAGGCCTCTGTCTCTGAAACGTTAATAACATTATGTTCTGCTCCTGCAGGAACAACAACAGCATCCCCGTTTTTCACATCATATTCATTGCCATCTATTATCACCCTACCCTGTCCAGCTTCAAAACGAAAGAATTGGTCATTGTCATCATGGACTTCCATGCCGATATCTTCCCTTGGCTTTAAGCTCATTAAAACTAATTGACTGTGCGTACTTGTATATAACACTTTACGAAAATTACTATTTTCTAATGTTAATTTTTCAATATTATCTTTAAATCCTTTCATGTATTTGTATATTTATTATCTTGAATACATTATACCAATAAAATAAAAAGAGGCCAACTATTGGCCCCTCAATAAATTACTTTTTCTTTTTAGAAACAACTTTCTTTCTCACAACTTTTTTTGCTTCTTCTTTAACTTCATCTTTAGAGGCTAACATGTTTATAATGATATCAAGCTTAGCGCTTAATCTATCAAACTGTTCTTTGTGTTGATTTTCACTCTTGGGTGCCTCAACATTTCTACTTCCAAAATTACTCTCTCTTCTCTCTTGGAATCTTTCCCCTCCATGACTTGGTCTTTCAGAACTTCTGCTGCTTCCTCCATGCTTTTCAAAACACTCACTACAATAAACAGGTTTTTCATTGGTTGGCTTAAAAGGAACTTCGCATCTTTTTCCACAATCACTACAAATTGCTTCGTGCATTTCTGGCCTTCCTCTATCTCTGCCTCCGCCAAAAGAGCTTCTTCTATTAAAGTCTCTTCCTCCGCCTCTATTTCTATTGTTATCTCTAAAATTATTCATAATTTTTATTTAATATACTAATGTTGAACTATTATATGGCATATAAGATAATAAAGCAAGCTATTCGTCAATCTCTCCCATTTTAAGATATTTCTCCCAAATATCTTTAAACTTATCGGAAGAGCTCAACAATTCTCTAAGATTGCCAGAAGCTATTATCTTTCCGTTCTCAAAAAAGTATATCTGATCAAACATAGACAATAGATGCAATCTGTGAACCGATGCTATAATTGTTTTTTCTTTAAATTCTTTAAATATGTTTTCGAAGATGCGAGCCTCATTCTTAGTATCAATTGAACTTGTCGGCTCATCTAATAGCACAATTGATTTGTCGTCACAAGCCATTAAGCCACGAGAAAGAGCAAGCCTTTGTCTTTCTCCTCCGCTCAAGTTAACTCCCTTTTCAAAAATATATGATTCCATTTTATTGGGCAAACGCTCAATAACATCTGTAAAACAAGCCATGTCTGTAAACTTTTTGATATACGACGCTTTATGATTAATTCCTACTGTAATATTTTCTTTGATCGTAGTAGAGAATATTTCTGGGTCTTGTGGAATCAAAGCGATATCTGAGCTGATAGATTTAAATCCATTTTTTAAAATTTTGCCATCAAGATATACTTTTCCATTCTGAGGCGCATATAATTCTCTGATAATTTTTAAAAATGTTGTTTTCCCGCTCCCAGAATCACCAATCAGTGCTATTCTTTGTTTTCTTTTAATTGTTAATGATATATTATCTAAACGTGAATTATCTTCTTCGTCAGGATAAGAAAAGCTCAACCCATCAATTTTTAATTCATTCCAATTAGAATCAATATCTATAGCTTCTACTTTTTTAATATCACTAAACTTATTAGCAATTTCTTCTGCATTCATTACAGCTGCTTTTTGTCTCATGATATCACCATACATATACGCAAATCTAAAAAACAAATCGCTAATCCTCACAACATATCCATATAGAGCATACACTGTACCAATTAGAACAACTCCTCCAATGTTTGAATAAAAATATGAACCCAAAACAAAAACTGTCATAAGGGTGCTACAAATAGATACAAGAAACCATTTTGTTTCATTAATGTTGATATTTCTAGAAAACAAACCAAATGGCTCCATAATTTTCTTGTAAATCGCAGAAGAAACCAACTTTTCAATTCTTAAAATAATAACTGTTGTTATGTTGCTGATAACATCAAATATTTTCTCTGATATTTTATTCTCTGCTCCATACAAAGCTTTATATTGTTTAATTAATACCCTATCAAATTGAAGTATCATGATAATAGTAAATATCACCATAAATAAAACAATATAACCCGCTTGAAGACTGAAATAGGTTAATACAATAAATGAACTTATCAATCTAACAAAAGCTTCAATGATTTGAAAAGTAGATTCTGAATATCTGTATA
>JAQTRG010000036.1 GCA_028711945.1 Minisyncoccota bacterium | reverse complement strand
GGAACTTCAATAGGTTTGCCCGTATCTTCAACCTCATCCCCTCTTTTCAGTCCTTCTGTTGGTCCCATAGCAAGGCACCTCACCTTGTCTTCTCCCAACTCTTGTTCAACCTCAAGAACGATATCTTTCCCTATAATTTTTAGAGCTGTATATAGAGATGGAACTTTTCCTTCTTCAAATTCCACATCTATTACTGGCCCGATAACTTGTATAATTTTTGCCATATGTTTATTATTTTATTCCATTGCCTCCTTGGTTGAAGAAACCTCGCAGACCTCAGAAGTTATTTGTGATTGCCTTGCTTTATTATAATCAAGCCTTAATACATCTAATAATTCTCTTGCATTATCAGAAGCATTTCTCATCGCCATCATTCTCGATGAATGCTCTGAAGTATTTGCTGAAAGGATAAACTGATAAATCATATAATCAACAAATACTGGAAGAATTTCATCTAATATCACTTCTGCAGATGGCTCTAAAAGATAATTAGGATTACGAATTAGACTATCCTCCCCTTCTTCTTTCTTCAAAAAGTTCTGAATTGTTCTCCCCCTTATCGGAAACAATTGTATTTTATCAGGCTTTTGGATAAAAGAAGAAAAGAAGTGAGTGTATAACATATATACTCTTTGATACTTATCATCTAAAAATGATTTAATTAAAATATCTGCTATTTCTTTTGTCTGATGAAACTCCCAATAATCTCCAACTCCTAAAAATTCTTGATCTATCTTGTAATTCTTTTTATAGTGTGCAATTGCTTTTTTGCCAATAGGCATAATTTCTACTTCCCCCTCTTCTTTTATTTTAACAATCTCTTTGTCAGCAAACTTAAAAACATTAGAATTAAAAGGCCCACAAAATCCTCTATCAGAAGCGACAACACAAACTAAAATCTTTTTAACTGGATAACGACAATTCATAAAGACAGACTTTCTTTCTCTTAACTCTTTTTTCATTCTATTAAGCATTGCTGCCATTTCCTGAGCAAAAGGCTTTGACTCCATGAATCTCTTTTGAGTCTTCTTCATTTTCAATGCTGAAAAAGTCTCAAGGGCAGAGGTAAGCTCTGATATATTTTTGACTGAACCTATTTTAGATTTTACTTCCTTAAGATCCATAGTTCTTCTTAATATTCTTTACTATCTCTAACAATTTGTCCTTTGTTGCATTCGTCATGTCCCCTGTTTCCTTAATTTCCTTTAGTATCTCTGGATTTTCAAGTTCAACAGTTTTTAAAACATCTGCTTCAAATTCTTTAATCTTTGCCATTGGCACTTCTTCAATGTCGCTATTAACTCCGGTGAAAATAACGACGACCTCTTTTTCAATTGGCATAGGAACCATATCTCCTTGCTGAAGAAGAACCCTCATTCTTTTTCCTTTTTCAATTGTTTTTTTAGTTTGAGGATCTAATTCTTCTGTAAATTCAGAGAATCTTTCTAGCTCTTGGAATTGAGCTAGGTCTAGTTTCAATCTTCCTGCAACTTTTTTAGTAGCTTTAATCTGGGCAGAAGAACCTACTCTTGATACAGAAGTACCAATATTAATAGCTGGCTTTTGCTCTTTTCTAAATAAAGTTGAGTCTAAAAATATCTGTCCATCTGTAATTGAAATCACGTTAGTGGGAATATATCCTGAAATATCTCCTGCTTGAGTTTCAATAATCGGAAGAGCAGTTAAAGAGCCTCCTCCTTTCTCATCAGACAATCTAGCTGCTCTTTCAAGAAGCCTTGAGTGGAGATAAAATACATCTCCTGGATATGCTTCTCTTCCTGGTGGCCTTCTTAATACTAAAGATATTTCTCTCCATGCCCAAGCTTGTTTAGTTAAATCATCATATACTACTAGAGCATCTCTTTTGCTGTCTCTAAAATATTCTCCAATAGTCGCACCAGTAAAAGGAGCTAGATACAAGAAACTTGCTGGGTCATCAGGAAATGCACAAACAACAGTTGTGTATTCCATTGCTCCTTCTTTTTCTAAGGTAGCAATTAATCTTCTAATTTTACTTTTCTTCTGTCCACAAGCAACATATACGCAATATGGTCTGTTCTTTTCATTCTTCTGATTGATGATTGCATCGATTGCAATTGCTGTTTTCCCTAATCCCTTGTCTCCAATAATCAATTCTCTTTGTCCTCTTCCAATTGGAATTAAAGCATCAACCATTTTAATTCCTGTGTGAAGCGGCGTTGTAATAGCCTTTCTGTCAACAACAGACGGCCCTTTTCTTTCCAAAGGAAGATATTCTTTGGCCTTAATTTCTCCCTTACCATCTATCGGCCTACCCAATGGGTCGACAACTCTGCCCAAAAGATCCTCTCCCACCGGCACGGAGAATACCTTTTTAGTTCTCTTAACTGTTGTCCCTTCTTTAACATCTTTGTCGCTTCCTAAAATTACTGCACCAACTTCATATTCTTCTAAGTTCAAAACTAAGCCCATGACATTGGCTTCTTCGAACTCAACCATTTCGAAATTCTCAACTCCTCTTAGTCCTGAAATCTTGACTACTCCATCCCTGACTTCAGTGACTTCTCCTATTTCTTCCATTTCCGGACTGACTTCCAATCCTTCTAATTGTTTTTTAAATTGTTCAATTATGTCCATATGTTTTGTTTTTTAGCTTCTGCAAAATATCTCTTAAAGAAGCTTTGACTAGTACGTCTTTAGTCTTTACTCTAAATCCTGCCAAAAGATTACCATCAATACTTTCATGCATTGTTTGCATTTGAGGCATAGATTCTTGAATCTTTTCTTTAATTTTCTTTTTATCCCCTTCTTCCATTTTCATGGCTAGGATAAGCTCAGCATTCTTTTCTTTCTTATACATCTTTTCAAACTTCTTTGCGATGCCTGAAATTAATGCCTGCTTTTTAATTAAAGACTTGTTAAGATTACTCATAATCTGCCCTAACTTGTCTGGATGTTCCTCAAAAGCAAGATAAAGAGCCCTAGCCCAAGAAGATATTTCTTTTTCTTTCTTCATGTCTCTATTTTATTTAAAAAATCATTAACTATTTTTTTGTTCTTAGATTCATCAACATTTTCTTTGATTAATTTTTCTGTTAAAGAAAATGCACTATCAATGACTTCTTTTCTTGTCTTTTCTCTTTCTTTTTCTTTAATATCTTCTGCTTCTTTTTTAGACTTAGCCAAAAGCAATAACCTTTCTTCTTCGGCCTTTTTCTCTGCTTCTTCTTTTCTTCTTTTTATTTCTTCTTCTGTTTTAATAAAAGCCTTTTTCTTTTCTTCTTCACTTTCTTTTATAGACTTCTCTTTTAACTCATCTATTTTCTTAAGATTTTCATCAGCCATTAATGATTTATTAATACCCTCTTCAATCTTGTCCCTCCTTTCCTTAACCAATTTAGTGAATGGTCCATATACAAAGAATTTCAAAGCAAAAAACAAGATAGCAAAATTAACTATTTGTCCTACTAATATTTTCCAATCTATTTCTAAACTGCTCATTATTTAATTATTAAACAAATAATATAATTAAAGCGACTACTAAAGCATAAATAGCAATAGCTTCGGCGAAAGCGATAGCTAAAATCATACCAGTTTGTACTTTAGAAGAAGCTTCTGGGTTTCTGCCAATAGCCTCAGAACCTTTTGATCCAATCATACCAATACTTAATGCTGGACCAATAGCTCCTAAACCAATAGTAATAGCTGCTGCGATTTGTGTAAATGTTTCCATATATTTTTATTTATTTTATTATTTTATTATCCGACCTTTTTTCCAAAAACGGAATTATCACTTTATATATATCAATCAATGTTAATCCTATTCCTGCAAAAACTGATATTAATAAAAACCATGGGAATGTATTGAATCTCTTGTCTATATATATCCCTGTAATTATACATATTACAAGTGGCAATGCAATCATGAACCCTAATTGAGTTCCCATTGCAAGCACTGTTCCCATATTAATGTTCTTCTGCTGTTGTGACGACATAAAATACTGCTATTAATGATGAAAATACTAATGCTTGAATAAATCCTACAAATATCTCTAATCCTAAAAATGGTAATGGTACTAAAAACGGTATCATAAACGTAACAATCATTAAGAGTATCTCTCCAGCAAATAAGTTGCCAAACAACCTAATGCCTAATGATAATGTTCTTGTAATTTCTCCCATTCCTTCCAATATCCCAACAAAAAACATAATCGGGCTATCTAATCTAATATATTTTTTTAGATAACTGATTCCTCCTAAATGCTTTATCGCTGAATAATGAATGAAGCCCATAGAGAAAATCGCTAATCCTAATGTAAAATGAATGTCTGAACTAGGAGATCTTAAAAAAGAAAAAACCCCTAGTCCAGGGATTATTTCTATAAGGTTGCTCAAAAGAATAAAAATAAAAAGTGTTGCACACAAAGGAAAAATCTCTTCTGTTTTTTTCCTATTTCCCGTCATTCCATCAAATATTGAAAATATCAAATCCAATATCCATTCAAATAAGTTCTGCATCTTTCCTGGAACAATTTCTCTTTTTCTAAAAGCAAATGCAAAAAAACTAAAAATAATCAATGCACAAATAATGCTCAATATAAAAGTATTGGTAAATGCTATCCCTAAAAAAGTAAAAACTGGCTCGCCAGTCAAGGCTATATGTATTTTCATAAAATCAATTTCAATTGTACCGAAAAAGAACTTAATGTCAAGAAAACTATTTTTTCTTCTTTAATAAAAAAGAGACACTGATAGTGTCATTCTTCTGAAGATGCGTAATCTGATAATGGCATCCAGATTCCTTCTGGGAGCTCAATTAAAACAGACAATAGCAACTTTCTTCTTTCTGCTTCTGTAAGATTAGAGAAGGTTTCCTTAAGCTTATTACTAATTCCTTCATCCATAAATAAAGAT
>JAQTRG010000035.1 GCA_028711945.1 Minisyncoccota bacterium | reverse complement strand
CAATCTCCATCATTGCCTTATTAGCTTGGAAAAACATAGCACCATCTTACTTAGTTTATGCATTTATCATAGCCTACACCTTGCTAGCATCTCTTGGAGGCATTGCCTATCCCCCATGGTTTTCCTGGATGGGAGACTTAGTTCCAGAAAAAGAAAAAGGAAAATATTTCAGTAAAAGAAATACGACAACTGGAATTGTGGATTTTGCTTCAGCTATTGGAGCAGTATTAATTCTTCAATTATTTGAAAACAAAAATTACGCACTCATTGGATTTGCAATACTCTTCTTTTTTGCATTCCTATTCAGATTAATCTCTTTCAAGCTGCTTTGCATTAAATATTCTCCTCATCTTCGTCCAAAAAATAGTTATAAAATAAAATGGAGAGAGTTCATAAAAAACAATAAAAATTTTAAAAAATTCGCAACCTATCAGTTATTCTTCAACCTTGCAGTTATGATTGCTTCCCCATTTTTTGCAGTTTATATGCTTCAAGATTTAAAATTTGATTATTTCACATTTGTAATTGTAAACCTTAGCTCAACAGTATTTTATCTTATCTTTATGCCATGGGTAGGAAAAGTTTCAGACAAATATGGGAATCTTAAACTATTTTATGTTTCAAACGTCGCATTCGCCCTTACTCCTTTGCTTTGGATATTCATAAAAAAGCCAATTTTCCTAATTTTAATACCTAATCTTGTCTCAGGCATAGCAAACGCGGCATTGACAATTGCGTTCACAAACTTCACATACGACTCTTTATCTGAAAAAGAAAGAGGCGCAGGAATAGCCTATGTCAATGTCTTAGTCGGAATAGGCACTTTTGCAGGCTCCTTGATTGGAGGTTTACTCCTAAACTATCTTACAATAAGTTTCATGAACAAATTCCTATTCGTATTCGCAGTTGCATCTGCACTTAGACTAATTGTTGCATTTATCTATCTCCCAACAATAAAAGAAGAAAAGAAAGTTTCTCGTCCGCCTTATTTCTTAATAGCCCTAACCCACCCGTTTAAAACAATACAAAATGAAACTAGAAGCTTAATGGTTCATCTGGACAAAGAGACGGAAAGTTTAAAAGTTTTGACTCCTTAGATAACTAATGTTCTTTGGAGATAAAAAACACAAAAATGAACTTAAATGTTCTCAATGCAAATCAAAAGTAAATGATTCTTTCAGCTTCTGCCCCTACTGTGGAGAGGGTCTTATCGACCCGCAGCAAGAAATGAAAGACTTCGGAATGTTGGGCAGAAATGATGCCGTCCCAAGAAAAGAAGCAAGATTGCCTGTTTCCCCAGCAGATATTGGTTTTACCGATCAGCTAATCAATTCTTTTGTTAATAGTTTAGCAAAAACTCTTGACCAGCAGTTCAAAGAAATGAACAGTCCCGAAGTAGAGCACCTTCCAAATGGCATAAAAATAAAAATTGGACCTCATCAAATAAACAAAAAACCGAGAAAAGAAGTACAAAACAAAATAGCAATTACTGACGAACAAATTCAGAAAATGTCTGGTCTTCCAAGAATAGAAGCAAAAACAAATATCAGAAGATTCAGCGATAAAATAGTCTATGAGATGTCTACTCCAGGATTAGAATCAGTAAGAGATGTTTTCATTTCAAAACTTGAATCGGGCTATGAAATTAAAGCAATTGGAAGCAAAAAAGTCTATGTAAATAGCCTTCCAATAAATCTTCCTCTTCAAGGATATGCTATAGAAAACGGCCGTCTCTTTGTTGAATTTAAGACTCAAGAGCAATGAAGTAATACTTAATGAGAATGATCGCACCAGGATTCGAACCTGGGACCTCTGCCTTATCAGAGCAGCGCTCTAACCAACTGAGCTATGCGATCTTATTTTTTCAAGCTAAAAATTGTTTATAAACCTTCTGCGCTAGCATAAGGTACTAAGAATTTTATTCACAAAAACTCGATTAATATATGAAATATCACAAACTTTTATATGTAAATTATTATAAAATATCTATATTTTTAACTACTCGCCAAAATTACAAAGAGGAAAGTTTAAAAGGAGAATCTTAGCCATTTAATTATGGAAGACAATACAGAGACCCTTACCGTAATGTTTGTAGACATTGTCAGCTACACTAAAACAACCTCGCAACTTAGCAGAGAAGAAGTAAATAGATTACATGATATATTTGATGATTTAGCCATACCCATATTCGAAAGACATAACGGACAAATTATTAAAAAAATGGGAGACGATTTTCTAGTCGCATTCAAATCTCCAACAAATGCAGTTCTTTGCGGAATGGAAATACAAGATGCATTCTATGAATATAACAGAGGAAATCCTCAAAAACCGCTAAGAGTAAGAGTTGCAATTCACACAGGAGAAGTAATCAAAAGAAAGAACGATATTTATGGAGAAGCAGTCAACGTAGCGGCAAGAATGGAAGATATAACTCCCCCAAATCAAATATTCTTCAGCGAAGCTGTATTTTCTGCGATGAACAAACAAGAAATTCCTTTCTCACATCTAGGACTAAAAAGATTCCGTGGACTAAAATACCCTGTAAGAATATTCAAAGCTAAAAGCAATTACCGAATAAGAAAACAAGCGAGAACATCAGTTCTCGGAGAGTTAATAAGAATATTAGTTGCAGTAGGAATCATAGGTTTAGCAATTTATTTGATTTATTTCTTGCTTTCAAATTTTACCTAATTAAAAAAGATTAATCTTGCTATTGTTAGAACTTCAAGAGAAGACTTCTCTTGACAGCAGTCAAGAACTGAAAGTTCTTGATAAACCGTAAATGTCCTACGTAATGCACCGTCCGGGGATTGAACCCGGGTTTCGAGCTTGGGAAGCTCGCATTCTACCATTGAACTAACGGTGCTCAAAAATAGTTCATTATAATAATTTAAATATCCTCTTGTTTATTCTAATCAAATGATAAAAGAAAGAGTTAAAAAATTCTGGGCATTTCTTCAAGAAGACACATGGCAGTCCTGGCTAGTTTCATTAATTCTAATTATTGTACTAATAAAATTCATTTTCTTTCCGACAATATCCTGGATTACAGGTTCTCCCCTGCCGCTGGTAGTAGTAGAATCCTGTTCAATGTATCACAATGCAAATTTTGAAGACTGGTGGGGTGCACATTCATCTTTCTATTCCCCATACTCAATAAACAAATCTGAATTCCAATCATACTATTTCAAAAACGGACTTAACAAAGGAGATGTCATTTTAGTCTGGGGCAGAGCAAAATATAACTCTGGAGATGTAATAATATTTAATGCTGGAACTCAAAATCCAATAATCCACCGCCTCATAAACACTTCTCCTCTATCAACAAAAGGAGACAACAATGATAATCAGCTACCTCAAGAAAAATCAATCCCTAAAGAGAATGTTATAGGCAAAGGCATAGTAAAAATTCCTCTAATAGGCTGGCTAAAACTGATTTTCTTTGATGTATTCAAACCAGCCAGCCAACGCGGCCTTTGCCATTAAAAAGATATTTAAAAGCAAAGTTTCTACCTACGGCGTGGAATTTTGTGAAAAATGTGGCAGCGTAATAGCTATACAAGAAAATAAGATAGCTTGTGCTGGTTGCGGACACAAGGCAAAGAAAAGACCAAAAATAGAAGCTTCAGAAAAAATAGAAAAAAGAGAAGCTATAGCAGTAATAAATGAAGCAGAAAGCACATATCCTATTGTCCAGATAGAATGTCCAAAATGCGACAACAAAAAAGCATTTTTTTGGACAACCCAAACACGCGCTGCGGATGAATCAGAAACAAAGTTTTACAAGTGCACAAAATGCAATCACACTTGGAGAAAATACAGATAATCCTACTTTGTTAAAGCAACTCGATTTCTTCCTTGCTTTTTAGCAACATACAATGCCTTGTCTGCCCTATGAGAAAGCTTCTGATAATTATCTCTTTTCTTATATTCTGCAACACCAAGACTGATAGTTACATTATGTTTTGCAAGCATTTTATCCTTCAAAATTGCTTTTCTCAATCTTTCAGCAATTATTCCTGCACCCCTCAGTTTAGTAGATGGTAAAAGTATAAAAAATTCCTCTCCGCCAAAACGTGAAAGAATATCATAATCTCTAAGAGCACAATGCAAAACATCTGCAACTTTTTTCAAAAGTTTATCTGCAACAATATGCCCATAAGTATCGTTTATTTTCTTGAAAAAATCAATATCTGCAATTACTACGGAAAAATATCCTTTTCTTCTTACTCTTCTAAGTTCTTCTTCAAAAAGGTCTCTAAAAAATAAAGAATTGTACAATCCAGTTTTCTCATCATGCGTAGCAACATGATGTAATGCTTCTATATGAGTATTCAACTGCTTTAACAACTGTCTCCAATCACCTTTTTTTTGCTCAGCCATTATAATATATTCAATCCAAGTCAATTTAATAACATTTCGCCCGACAGAGAAGAATATATTTTTAAAGCATTAAAATGTCAAACATTTATGGCTCCGTAGCTCAGCCTGGTCAGAGCACTGGACTCTTAATCCAGGTGTCGCGGGTCCGAATCCCGTCGGGGCCATTTTGTTCTCCGCAGCGAGAAATCGCGCAACTTTAGTGAGCAGATTCGCAGCAAGAGAGAACAAAATTCTTCCTATCCACATCGTAGCGAGGAGCACCGCAACGAAGTGAGGATGCCTGCAGCAAGAATGAATCGAAGTTCAGTCTAATATTCTACCTTAACTTCAATCTTTCCGTTTTCAAATAAATCTATTTTATAGCGCCCGTGCGCAAAAGCCCCAACGATTTTAACAAATTCATCTTATGCCTTTTTCCTGTCTACCTTGTCTAAATTCCATGATTTAATAGTTGCAACCCCATAATTGCCTATATGAACTTCTGCCCATAACGCCCTATCGATTTCCTCTCTAAGGG
>JAQTRG010000034.1 GCA_028711945.1 Minisyncoccota bacterium | reverse complement strand
GGCCACAAACCACTACAACCACCTCAACAACAACCCCAGTTACGACTACTGTTGTAACTCCGTTTGTTGCACCGACTCTTAGTTTGCCATATGCAAATGCAACAACACCTGCTGAAATAGCAGCTAATAGAACAGTGTTGATAAGCTACATTGTTAATCTTATCCAGGCATTGCAAGCAAGACAAACTACGACAACTATTTCTGGCATTCCTGCTGGATTCCAATTCACTACTACTTTAGTACAGGGATCAACAGGTAATGATGTGAAATATCTGCAAATCTTCTTAAACTCTGATTCAGCTACTTCAATTGGAAATGCTGGAGATGAGACAACTTACTTCGGTGCTATGACAAAGACTGCGGTAGGGAAGTTCCAGATTAAATACGGATTAGTTTCTAGTGCATCTGACGCTGGTTACGGATCAGTTGGTCCAAAGACAAGAGCGAAGATAAACACAATGCTCGGCAAATAGGAAACACTTAAAAGCCTCCCATTTGGGAGGTTTTTTGGTTATATGGAACATGGGACAATATCTTTAATTATTGCCCTAATCGTATCAATATGATACGATTAAATCATATAAATGATACGAATATGATTAAATTAAACTCAAAACAACAAAAAATAGTAGCTATTTTTATAGAAAAAGGAAACATGCAATCTTCAGCCATTCTTGAGGAATTGGTTAAATTAGGCGAAGAAATGTCCCTTGTTACAGTGAAAAGAGCATTGTCTGAGATGGTGAATCTTGGGATTTTAGCTGTGAATGGGTCTGGAAGGTCTGTGAGTTATGATGTGAGCATGATTGGTAGGATATTCTTTGAAGTAGATGCTCATGCATATTGTTCTATTGATCCAGATAAAAGATATGGTTTAAGGCAGTACAATTTTGATTTATTTGCTTCTATCCCTAATAATATTTTCAATGATAATGAATTGAAAAATTTGGAATCTGTGACTACAAAATATAAATTAAGAGCAAGGGACTTATCAGCGACAATTCAAAAAAAAGAATTAGAAAGATTTATCATTGAGTTATCTTGGAAGTCATCAAAGATTGAAGGAAACACATATACGCTTCTTGATACAGAGAAGTTGATTTTAGAAAACAAAAAAGCAGATGGAAAAACAGAGCAAGAAACCCAAATGATTTTAAATCATAAAGATGCTTTTAGTTTTATTTATAAAAATACGGAACAATTTAAAACAATTACGAAAAAAAATCTAGAAGAACTGCATGCCATTTTAATTAAAGACCTAGGAGTAGATGAGGGTTTAAGAAAAAACATGGTTGGCATCACTGGGTCAATCTATAGGCCGCTTGATAATGTTTATCAAATCAATGACGCAATAGAGGCTCTTATATCAACAATATCAAGGATGCCAAATCCTTATGCAAAAGCATTCATGGCTTTAATAGGAATAAGTTATATCCAGCCATTTGGTGACGGCAATAAAAGAACGGGCAGGCTTATGGCAAATGCTATATTATTAGCATACGGCCTTCCTCCTCTTTCGTATTGTAGTGTTGAAGAAAGCGAATATCGTGAAGCTATTTTGTCATTCTATGAATTAAATTCAATAATGCCCATTAAGAAGATATTTATTAATCAGTACGATTTTACTGCACAAAACTATACGATAGTGTAAGAATACGAATTGTATTTCCATTATATTGGTTATATTTCCATTACAAAAGAAATATGAAAATTTTAACTAATATTTTATTGGATTTTTCTTTTTTTATTTGACATTTTAAAACAGCCTTTACAGATTTTGGAATGGGACTGGAAAATATTATTTAAAAAAGATAAAATAAAAAACATAGTTCTTTTTTTAGATCTTTTGCAACACATAGTTCTTTTTGATGTTCTTTTGTAATATTATATATAACTTTTTTGTTAATTAATTAAAATTTAAAAAAATGAATAATAAATATAAAACACTACTTATAGTAATCGTTATTTTAGCTATTATAGCCATCGGATATCTTTCTTATGTTAGATATCAAGAGTCTAAACTTGGTCCAGTTTCATATGAAAGTTTCAAGAGGGCAGAAGAGAATGGGAAAACTTTTCTTGAAAATAAAGAAGTTGGCTTAAAGTTTGAGGTTCCAGAGGGATGGAAGACTAATTATGTTTTTGGTTGGACATCTCTTTCTATGCAAAGTGAAGATTTTAAGGTTTTTAATGAAAAAAACTATCCAATACCAGAAAAAGGTTGTTGGATAAATGTTGTTGCTGAAAAACAGTATTTAGGAAAAGAAGATGCAGAATATTTAGATGCTATTGAGTTAATCAATGATAGCGAATATTTAAGCAGTCAAAATACTGACAATAATAAATACGAAGTATATTATTTAGATTCCATAGAGTCTATTAAAAGCAATATTTTAATAGACCAAAACAAGGATAATCAAGGTAATTATATATCTGTTGAGGTGCCATATAATAATATATATTATTCATTCGAAACCCATCTTTTTGGTCAAGATAAAGAAAAATGCCAAGAAGAATTTAATAATTTTCTAAAAACAATCTCTATCAAAAAGAAATGAACATCAAAAATTTATTCTATAGTGTGTTGCTAGTATCTCTACTAGCAAGTTTTTTTATTGTACCCGTAAATGTTTTTGCTATAGATTTTAATTTTTTTAATTTTGACAAGCAAGACGATTATCAGGTTTTGTCGGAATTAGAATCAAAAAGAATAATGCAAAAATTTTCTAAAATATTGAATAACCGTTGGTTAGGAATGGAATCAGATGCATACTCTGATCCTATGGAAAAATCGACTGTATTGCTTTTGAGGGAAATAATTCGTTGTGACCTATGGAACTATATCCTAGGAGAATTACCAGTTAATGTTTCTGTAAACATAGCGCGGCAGTCTTTAGATATTGCAAGGCTGATAGGGGCTGAGGATGTATCTGGCCTTATCGGTAAGTTTGAAACAGAAACAGTTAATTTAGCTGTTAAATATGCAAAGGAATATCTATTGAAAAACGAGCTGAAAGTTTCTTTTGGAGCAATGGAAGTTAAATATGGCAGCGGAAGTAATAAAGTTGATTCTCAATTGCAGTACATAATGATGTATAAACCGATTGATGATAAAAAGGGAAGAGTTGTGACAAGAATATACTCTCCAAAAGCAATAACTCCTCCTGCTAGTCGTGGGTCAATAGGAATGGCTATGGGATTTTTAAATGATCTTCCCGATGGGAAAAACATTTCTCCATTCATAGTTGAGATATCTGGAATAATTGAGAAAACAGAATTAAGAGATTATAGATGGTCAGGAAATCCTTCCATTGCAGTTAATTTTCCATCTAATGTTCCTGATTTTGGTTTGAGACCAAGAACATGGCAGGATAAATATGTAATGGAGCCGATAAAGAAGACATTGGATAACATTTCAAATGTTTTTAGTTTTTTAATTCCCAAGGGAGAAATAGCGGAATATGTTATAAAAGATGGAAAAAACGTAGAAGCTATAAATGAAGCAGTTAAAGAAATGGAGCAGGGCAAGACTATTGCTGAAGAGATTGCTAAGGAAAAAGAAACTATTAAGCAAGAAAAAGAAATAGTTAAGCCAAAGCCAGTTCCAGTAGAGGAGAAGAAAGAAGAAATTAAGAAAGAAGAAGTTAAAAAGGAAGAAATCAAAAAAGAAGATCCAATTCAATGTTCTAAATATTCTTCCTTAGCTTCAGTCAAAACAATGGTAATCAATGAGGTCGCTTGGATGGGGAGCAAGGCTAGCTCGAACGATGAATGGATAGAGCTAAAGAATGTTTCTGACAAAAATATTGATTTGAAGGGATGGAGGCTTTCAGACAAAGGAGATCAGATAAACATTGTTTTTGAGTCCTTGATTGTGCCTCAGGGAGGCTTTGTACTCTTAGAGAGAACAGATGATAATGCTGTGCCGTTTATTCCTGCTGATGTAATATATTCAGGAGCTCTTTCTAACAGCGAAGAAGCAATATATCTATTTGATTCTAGTTGTGCTTTGCAGGATTCTGTTTTGGCAAATCCTGATTGGCCAGCAGGAAATAATTCAGAAAAAAGAACAATGGAGAGAGGTGCAGATTTTTCTTGGCATGATTATTCTGGGAATGGTACGCAAAATATATTTGGTACCCCCAAACAAGAAAACAGTGCTGGCAAAGTATTGGAAAAGAAAGCAGTAACTACAACCACAACAGCAAGTGTTAATTTTAATGTAGGCGGAGGACCAGTTGCACCGGTGATAACATATTGTTCTCAGACAGGATTGATCGAACCATCACATTCTCCAATTATAATTAATGAAGTTGCTTGGATGGGAACAAGTACGAGTTCATCTGATGAATGGATAGAGCTAAAGAATGTTTCCTCCGAGAGTATTAACTTAAATAATTGGCAGTTGCTTGATAATGATAACCAGATTAAGGTTGTTTTTAGTTCTACAGACATTATTCCTGCCAATGGATATTATCTCTTGGAAAGAACTGATGATGAATCTGTCCCGAATGTAATTGCAGATAAAATATATGTTGGAGCACTTTCAGACACTAATGAATCTTTGAGACTTTTTAATAATAATTGCGTGTTGATTGATGATGCTTTAGCAAGCTCTGATTGGCCAGCCGGAAATAATTCAGAAAAAAGAACAATGGAAAGAGGGGCGGATTTTTCTTGGCATGATTATTCTGGGGATGGCACGCAAAATATATTTGGTACCCCCAAACAAGAGAATAGTGATGAAGAAGTGCAAGAAGAGGAAGAAGTAATTGTGGATACAAGTGATGATAGCGAGCCAGTCGAGCCAGTTATAAATTATTGTTCTCAATTAGATTTAAGTAGCCCATCTTTTTCTCCAGTTCTCATCAATGAGGTCGCTTGGATGGGAACAAGCACTAATTCATCCAACGAATGGATAGAGTTGAAAAATGTGTCCGCAGAAGAAGTTAATCTCAAAGATTGGCAATTACTAGACAAAGACAACCAAATCAAGGTTGTTTTTAGTTCTACAGACACGATATCAGTCAACAGTTTTTATCTCTTAGAAAGAACTGATGATGAATCTGTCCCGAATGTAATTGCAGATAAGATATATACAGGAGCATTATCAGATACCGATGAGTCTTTAAGACTTTTTAATTCTACCTGTGTACTTT
>JAQTRG010000033.1 GCA_028711945.1 Minisyncoccota bacterium | reverse complement strand
AATAGCTACAGAAAAATACAAGCTGGTGATTATCTCATTTCCTCTCAAATGAGCATTCATCAGATATTGAAGATATTAACAAATGGAGAAACAGCTAAAGAAAAAATAACCATTGTTGAAGGATGGGATATTGAAGAGATAGGAGATTATTTAGAAAGTAAAAATATTTGCACGAAACAAGAATTTATTGATTCAGCGAATGATTCAAAATGGATTCAAGAATTTAGTTTTCTAAAAGACAAACCACAAGAATTAAATCTTGAAGGATATATATTTCCTGATACATATTATTTAAATAAAAAAGTAGCTGCTGATGAAATAGTAGAGACTGCTCTAAAAAAACTAGAATCAGAATTAGATAACAAAACATTAGAAGATATTGAAAAAGAAAATAAAACCATATTTGAAATCGTAACTATGGCTTCAATGATTGAAAAAGAAGTCAAAACATTAGAAGACAAACGATTAGTCTCTGGGGTTCTTTGGAATAGATTAGAAATTGGAATGCCTCTACAAGTAGATGCAACTGTTATTTATGCTATGGGACAAGAAAAAGAAAAAGTATACACCAAAGATACAAAAATAGATTCACCATATAATACATACAAATACAGGGGCCTTCCACTGGGACCAATATCAAATCCAGGAATAGATAGCATCAATGCTGCCATCTTCCCTACTCAATCAAATTATTTATATTATTTATCAGCAGATAATGGAAAAACAATCTTCTCAAAAACCTTAGAAGAGCATAATTATAACAAGTCTAAATACTTAAAATAGTTTAATTATTTTTCTTTCCTATATTCTCAAAAGCTCTCAAAACTTCTAAGGGAACAGCAAATATCATTGTATTAGATTGATCAGCTGAAACATCAGTAATTGTCTGGAGTGTTCTTAAGTGCAAAGCTCCTTCAGAATGAGAAAGAATTTCTGCTGCTTTTGCCATATTGGCTGCAGCAACAACTTCTCCCTCAGCTTTAATAATAACTGCTCTTTTGTCTCTTTCTGCTTCAGCCTGTCTTCCGATAACTCTTTTCATTTCTTCAGGAAGAGTAATATCTTTTAATTCAACATCTGAAACGCTAATGCCCCATGCTTTAGCACTACCCTCTATTATGCTCTTAATGCTTTCTGAAACCTTTGCTCTTTGAGATAATAATTCATCCAGTTCAACCTGGCCGATAGCATTTCTCATTGTTGTCTGAGCCAATTGAGAAACTGCATAATAAAAATCTTCTACTTGTAATATTGCCTGTTCAGCTGAACTTATCTTGTAATAAATAACTGCATTAACTTTTACAGAAATATTATCTCTGGTAATTGCTTCTTGGTCAGGGACGTCTACTGCTTTCACTCTCATGTCAACTTTCTTATATGATTGAAAAATAGGAAACACTAGATTCCATCCTGGCTGCATAATTCCAGAAAATTTACCCAATGTAAACCTTAATCCATTTTCATATTGATTAATCTGCCTTATTGAAATCAAGATGATTACAACAACAAAAGATATTAAAGATTCCCACATATATTTTTATTTATTATTATAATAATTTTCTTTGTCTTATTATATCTCTTTTCTCTGTTTCAGAAAAGATTGATATCTTACCAAATTCTCCATCATATCCAGGACGAATATTTACCTTCCCTTCTCTCGCCCTTTTTATCCCTTCAGCAATTTTTTCTCCAGAGACGCTTTTAATCTTTTCTATAGAAATATCTAAAAGAATATCGAACTCAGAGCCAAGATTTTCAATCAAATTATGATATGCTCTATTCACTGCTTTTGATACTGTTCCCATATTCATCGCTTCCGCAACAATTTCTTTTAAAGGAATAATTCTTCTAAACGGAATAGCGTTTTCGGGAATGAATCCTTCTTCTTTGTCTGCTAATTTTTGAACTCTATTCAAAACTCCGACTGTTAACTTTCTTCCGCAGACAGGACAAAGTTCTCCATATTCTTCTGATTCTTTTGGACTTAAATATATTTTACAATCCATGTGCCCGTCATAATGATATTTTCCTTCTTCTGGAAAAAACTCTATCGTTTCTAAAAACTTCTTAGGGTCTCTTGTCTTTATAGCTTCCAAAATAGAATAATAGCTTAATTCTGTATCAAACACATTTGCCTCTCTTCCTATTTTTTCTGGAGAGTGAGCATCGCTATTTGAAAGCAACGCAACTTTCCTGCCATCAGGAATTCTCCATATCATTGCTGGATCAGCTGACAATCCTGTTTCAATAGCATAGATATGCGAAGACAATTCTTCAAAACATTCTTCAATAGAATCAAATCCTGATTTTGATCCAAACAATCCAAACCAAGGAGTCAAACAATGTGCTGGAATAAGCATACAATCTGGAGAAATATCAAGAACTATTTTTAAAAGCTCTTTAACGTCGAGTCCAAGAATCGGCCTTCCATCTGAATGTAAATTTCCTATTTCATTTAATTTCTCATTTATCTTCTCAGCTATTTCAATTGATGGAGCAATAACAACTGCATGTATTTTCCTAATCTTGCCTCCTTTAGAATAAATGCACGATATTTCAGTAGTTAAGATAAACCTTGTATCAGAATTCCCTAATTGAAAAAGTCCAGGCTCAGCTGGCTTCAATGATTCTTTAATTTCTTTTATCCATCTAGGATGGGTAAAATCACCACAAGCGATAACCTTAACTCCCTTTATCTTTGCCCATTTAGATATATTTTCTAAATCAGTAGTTTTACTTGTAGCTCTTGAATACTTAGAATGAACATGAAAATCTGCGATAAACTTCATGAAACTTTAAATGCCTTATACCCTTCCCTTACTCTTTCTTTAATTTTAACTCCAACTTGCTGTCCTTTCTTTGCTTTTTTAATTTTTTCTCCATTTAATTCCATTGAAACAATCTTTTGTTTAAAATCTGTTTTCTCTCCACCTTCAATTCTAATTGATTCTCCAACTAAAAATACATCTGAGAATTTGATAACTGCTACTTTAATCTTGTCAAAATAGTGAGTTACCTTTCCCAGCTTTTTTTCTTTAACAATCTTAGTTGGTTTCTTGATAACTTTTTTAACTGCCTTCTTAGCAACTTTCTTTTTTATTATTTTTTTGATTGGTTTCTTTTTCATACTATTTTTCAAGTATTTTTAAATTATCATCTTTCTGAGATTCAATTTCTTTAATTAATTTCCTGACTAATTGCTTAGGATCTCTATCGTAAATAATCTTTTTCGCTACCTTGCAATAATCTTCAGCAATTCCTCTAATTTTATCAGCCATTCCTCCTGTTCCTTCTAGCACTGCAATGGGCTTTTTGGTTTCAACTGCTGTAGTAAACTCATGAAGAGTTCCCATTCTTCCGCAAATAATAATTACTCCATCGGCAGACTTGGTCATAACAACATCTCTTCCTGCATAATCAGAGCCAGTATAAATCATTATATCAAAAGGATCCAAAGGAAGCTTATATGCCTTCAAATGTTCTTTTTCTGTAGCTGCTGGAGAAAACCCTATATTAAATCCACCTGCTTCCCTGCATCCCATCGCAGAAAAATATGGAACACCAGTAGTAGCTCCCGTAACTAAAGTATGGTCTTGTCTTGCAATTTCTCTTCCTACTTCTTTAGATATTTCTTCTATCTTCTCACAGCAATGACCTACTTGAGCTGCTCCTGAAACAACTATATTATATTTTACTAGAATATCTCTATTTTTAGCCATATTTTTTACAAACGATATAAAAATTGGAATATGGTTTTAATCCAACCAATATTTCCCCCTTATCAATTATTTCAAACCCTGTTTCTGATATTAATTGTACCAGTTCTTCCAAAGTAAAACAATGGAAATATACTTCTTTAGCTCCATACCAAGGAATGAAAATATCTCTCTTGTCCATTTTAAATCCTTTTAAAAAACTAACCAAATTAAATCCTTTATTTATCTTTTCTTCCAAATTCCAAACAGTTAAAATTAATGTACCTTCTTTCTTTAAAAACTTGAAGCATATATTTAAAAACTCTTTCCTCAAATCTTCTGATGGAATGTGATGCAAAACTGCTATGCTAAAAATCTTATCAAAACTATCACCATAGTCCAAATCAAAAACAGAGTCTGTCTCAAATCTTGCCTCTGGATACTTTTCTTTGGCAATATTAATTAGTTTATAACAAGAATCTACTCCAACGTAATCAACTTTCTTTTCTTTAAACACAGGATAAAATCTTCCATTGCCACATCCTAAATCTAAAACTCTGTCTCCTTCTTTCAAATGTTCATCAAAAAGAAAAGACATTTCTTTCCAATCTTTTTCCCTAACACTTGAATATTTGTCCCCTATCTTGTTATAATCCTCAGTAATCTTGTTTAATAAGTAATTGGCGTAATTTTTATTCATGGATATTAGTGAACTAATAATCAAAGAGTTAATTAATACTAAGGCAAAAGATGCTCATGATTTTGCTGTAATTAAAAGGAAATCATGCAAAACAAGTAAAACTCCCTGCCCCAGCAACATCTCTTTGCTTAAAGTTTACCATACTCTGATAGAGAAAAAAAGTATTAAAAAAAACGATAGAATAGAAAGAATGCTTAGAACTAGGCCCGTAAGATCTCTTTCTGGGATAGTCAATGTTTCTGCTTTAACTAAGCCATACCCCTGTCCTGGCAAGTGTATCTATTGCCCCAGCGAAAAAGGAATACCCAAAAGCTATCTTTCTGGAGAGCCTGCTGTTGAAAGAGCCAAGAAATTAAAATTTGACCCATATGTCCAAACACAAAAAAGAATTGAAGTTTTGGAAATGTCAGGGCACCCTACTAGCAAGATAGACCTAAGAATGATCGGCGGCACTTGGTCATATTATGATATTAAATACAAAATATGGTTTGTTAAAAAATGTTTTGATGCTTGCAATGAAACCAAGGACACAAAAGAAAACTACGACAAAAAAGAAATTAAAACTCTTTGGAAAGAATTAGAAAAATCTCAAAAGAAAAATGAAACAGCAAAATATAGAATAATAGGATTATCTTTTGAAACACGTCCTGATTATATAACCCCAGAAGAAGCTGAAGAACTAAGAAAATTTGGTGCAACCAAAATTGAATTAGGAGTTCAATCAATATATGATGATGT
Organism: Minisyncoccota bacterium; assembly: GCA_028711945.1. Taxonomy (GTDB): domain Bacteria; phylum Patescibacteriota; class Minisyncoccia; order Minisyncoccales; family Minisyncoccaceae; genus JAQTRG01. The sequence goes on along the minus strand of JAQTRG010000033.1, from coordinate 30 downwards.
TTTAAAGATAAATAAAAGAGGACATGGAAG
>JAQTRG010000001.1 GCA_028711945.1 Minisyncoccota bacterium | reverse complement strand
TCGGGAAGGAAAATTGTAAAGTCGGGACGATTGCTATTATTATCTTGTGCCGTATTGGCTTCGTAATTCTCGCCTTTGACAAATCCGATTGTCTTTAATAAGTTCTCGGCAATCTCTTCTCCGTATTTTCCTCTCAATTGATTGTTGGATAATATGTTCTTCAGCCCTTCGGTCGAATCTTTCAAGCTTCCGGTAACGGTTTTGTATTCTTCCAAAACCGTCCTTAAAATATTGAATTCTCCGATTCTCTCTTTTTCTACTTCGTCTAATTGTTTCTTGCTCTTATCCAATTCGGAATGAACTCTTTCAATCAAGTCTTTAATCGTATCTTTGTTGTGCTGGATTGATTCGCTGATTAATTCTTTTTTGGAATCAAACTGTTCCAAGAGACGCTTCCTCTCTTCTTCAAATATCTCTTTGCTTCTTTTGGCGTTCTCATTGACCATTTTTTGAAAAAGAAGATAAGCGAAAACAGTTAAAATAACAAGAGATGCTATTAAAGTGATAGTTTCCGTTGTCATATTTTTCTTTTGGCTATTAAAAACACTTTGTCGTTATTTCTGACGATATCATCAAAGACAATCGCCACCTCTTCCCCTTTCTTTCCCATTTTAACATCTTTGTTGCCGATTTGAATAGATTTGACATCCTGTTCGATGAAAGTATGTTCTCCTTCAACGATAATCCTTTCCCCCACTTTCAAATTAAGGTGGTTTAAGGTAACCGAACCGGCTTTGACTTTGGGATAATAATGAGTGACGTATCCGACCAGCATTTTCCTGACACTCGAAACATTATCAGCCTTGTCATAACTGATTCCTTCTTTGCCAGGAGTGCCGAAATAAAATCCTGTAGAAAATCCTCTATTATAGACAGACGATATTTCTTCTTTCCATTTCTTAACTTTTTCCAAATTAAATGTCTTTTCAAAATACGAATCAATTGCTTCACGATAACATTTTGAAACAATTTGAATATATTTTGGATCTCTTCTTCTTCCTTCAATCTTAAATGAATCTATCCCTGCTTTAATCATTTGAGGAACAAATTCTATCATGCATAAATCTTTTGCACTCATATAATATTTTCCCTCAACCTCAACTTCATTTCCTTCATCATCAGACAGAAACCATTGCTTCCTACAGGGCTGAGCACATGAACCACAATTAGAAGATTTACCATATAAATAAGCTGATAAAATACATCTTCCAGAAATAGCTACACACATGGCTCCATGAATAAATGTTTCTACCTCTATCTTAACTTTTTTCTTAAGTTCTTTTATTTGTTTCAAAGTCATTTCCCTAGCTAAAACTACCCTTTTTGCTCCCTGCTTTTTATAAAACTCAGCTGCCTTGTAATTAGACACATTGGCTTGGGTAGAAATGATAAAAGGAACCTTTATTTCTCTAGCTAATTCAATAATAGCAGGGTCCCAGACTATGACCGCATCTATGTCCCCTTTTTGGGCCTTTTTAAGCAGTTTTTCAGCCTTTTTGATGTCTTCGTTATATGCCACTGAATTGACTGCTAGATAGGCTTTTAAACCATACAAATGGCACTTCTTTACAAACCCTGATAATTCCCCTGATTTAATGCCACTAGCAGCTCTTAAGCTAAGCTCATTAGACACGCCAAAATAGACTGCATCAGCATAATTCTTGCAAGCCTCCAAGCTCGCCCAATCACGAATAGGACACATTAATTCTGGCTTTTTCATATATTCAATTTAACACATTGAAAGCAATAAAAAAAGAGAACCTAATATAGTGGTTCCTCTGTTATTTTTTTAAGATACTCTTCGGGCAGTATCTTTTCTGCAAAAAGCATATAGGCTTCTGCAGTTTTTTCTCGAATCTCCATGGGGACATTCTTGTCTCCGTTGTGGCTTTCAACCCACTTCCTCACCGCGTCCTTGTCAAGACCAATGGGAATCTTTCCTTCTCCGTATGACTCTTTAAGCCAAACCCGAGAAGTATCAGGCGTGATGCCTTCGTCAGACCAAACAAGAATTATTTCTCCATTCTTGTCGACACAAAGTCCGAACTCACATTTCCAATCCACAAGGATAAGGTCTCTTTCAAGAAAAAATCTTTTTGCTTCGTTGAATATAGCCAAGGTGGTCGAGCGAAGAAGCTGGGCTAATGTTTGAGCATCAATCTTTAAATGTTTGTTCTCTTCTTGAGACAACCATTTTCTCAAAAACACAACCAATTCTTCGTAAGAAACATTCTCATCATGCCCTTCTTTGTTTTTGATACTAGGCGTGAAAAGTGATTTCTCAAGCTGATCATACTCCTTCATTCCTTCGGGAAGAATATATCCCAAAACGAATAACTTGGCCTTCAAGTAGGCTTTATAGAATGAGCCTACTAAATACCCTCGGGCAATACACTCAACTGGAATTTGTATAACTTCTTCGATGAGAAGAACTCTATTCCTGAACCTTCTCCTGACTTTGTTTATGCCGGCACTTGCCATAGCATATTCTTGGTCAATGCTGACAATGTCATTTTCAACAATATGAGAAAACATTGTTTTGAAAAATATCGTTAGCCAAAGAAGTATTTTCCCCTTGTTTTTTATTCCAAAACCAAGGCGCTCATCTCCAGCAGATATATTGTCTGTAAAAATCGCTGTACGCTCTTTTTTCTTCTTATCGTTCTTTATTTTAGATCGAACATGAATTTGAACTTTTCCCACATTTACGATTTCACAATCCGGGAGATTAGCTTCTGTCAATAACTCCATAGACATTGCTCCATTCAGTTCTCAAAGAACCGTGGTTAAGGTATACAATAAAACAAAGAAAAAAGCAATGGCTTTATCCATTACTTCTTTTCCATTATTTCATTCAATACTGCTTTAACTTTTTCCACACTATCATAGTCATAGATAGATATTGGAATCATTTTTTTTCTCCATTTCTTCATTCTTTCCTTTAAGACATCTGGGGGAACTAAATCTGTTTTAGTGATAAAGATGTATTCATCTTTGTCTAATAATAATTTATTATAATCTCCTAATTCTTTCCTAATCACTTCATAATCTTTTTTAAAATCTTCTGATTCTGCTGAAATAAAATGGAATAATATCTTAGTTCTCTCTACGTGTTTTAAAAACTTTACCCCCAATCCTTTTCCTTCTGAAGCTCCTTCAATCAATCCAGGAATATCAGCTAAAATTAAATCATAGTATGCTCCCAAGTTTGGTTCTAAGGTTGTGAAAGGATAATTAGCAATTTTAGGATTAGCTTCTGTTAATTCTTTAAGCAAACTTGATTTGCCAACATTGGGCAAACCGATAAAGCCAATATCAGCTATCATTTTTAATTCTAATCTTAAATCAAATCCCTCTCCCTTTGTTCCTGGTTGAGATTGCATAGGAGTAGTATTGGTTGAAGACCTAAAAAGAAAATTACCCCTACCTCCCATTCCTCCTTCAGCAATTAAAACAGGCTCTCCTATTTTAATTATTTCAATAGTTCTTCTATTGTTAAGATTATGAACAATTGTTCCCACAGGAATCTTGTAAATAACATCTTTACCCTTAGCACCATCTAAAAACTGCCCTCTTCCATTTTCTCCGTCTTCAGCATTAATATCTTTTTTGAAACGAAATTGTTTTAAAGCATTCAAATCAGAAACTCCGACAAAATATAAATTGCCTCCTGCTCCACCAGATCCACCTGTTGGTCCTAAAGAGCACACATTCTTCTGAAAAGCAACAGCTCCCTTGCCTCCATTTCCTGCTCTTACCCTAATTGTTATATCGTCTATAAGCATTTTCTTATACTTTAATGTTTATCTATTTTATTTAAAATTTTTAATATTTTTTCCGCCCTCAACCCCTTTCCCTTATTGTCTCTTTTCGCATCAAAAACAATATACCCCTTTTTCTCCGTAGTTATTATTTTCTTATTTTTTGCCATAAAAATATAAACTAATGAGATAAGCTTATCTTCACTTCGCAATTCAAAGCTTCTGCCACCCTAGAAAGAGTTCCTATCGAAAAGTTTTGTTTCCCAGCCTCCATTCTAGCAACAACACTTTGAGTTGTGCCAATTTTTTTAGCAAGAGTCTCTTGTGACATTTTTTTCTTTTTTCTCATCTGAGCCATCTCATATGCTAACTTAATTCTGCGACATTCTTTTTCGAATTCCTTTTTAAATACTGGGTTCTTAAGTTCTTTATTTAAATGTTTTTCGTAATTAGTCATATTTTTCTTTATTTATTAGAAAATTATTATAATTATCAATAGCTTTGTCAATTTCTTTTTGTGGGGTCTTCTCTGTCTTTTTAGTAAAAGCACTCAATAATATTATTTTTTCTCCTGTAAAAGTGAAATACATTATTCTGTGTCTATTCTTAAAAAAATCTATTCTTAATTCTCTTATTTTTCCCTTAATATGTTTAGAGTAAGGCTCGTCCAAATATCCTTCACTTTTCTGCAAAAAATCTATAAAACTAAAAATCTTAACTCTTTCTTTGATGGATTGATTATAAATATATTCTTTAACCGGTTCAACTCCCTTTTCGTTAATATAATAATATACCCTATACTCTTTTTTCATCTTTTTATTATATAGCATATATGCTATAACAAGTCAATTTATTTATCGTCCTTTAAATACTTTCTGCCCTTTAACTTCTCTGGCATATATTCTTGCTTTTCTTTGTATCCAAACTCAGGACTATACTTATACCCTTTTCCATAACCAACTTCATCCATTAATTTAGAAACCGCATTTCTTAAATGCAATGGAACAGGCAAATTCCCATATCTTCTCACGTCATCAGCAACTTTTAGATAAGCCATGTATAATTCATTAGATTTCTTGCACTTAGCCATATACACAACTGCTTGAGATAAAATAACATTGCATTCAGGATAACCGATAAAATGACAAGCCTGGTATGCTGCTACTGCTTGTTCTAATGCTCTTGAATTAGCAAGCCCGATATCTTCTGAAGCAAAACGAACTAATCTTCTGGCAATAAATAATGGATCTTCTCCTGATTCAATCATTCTGGCTAGCCAGTATAAAGAAGCGCTAGCATCAGAACCTCGCATTGATTTGTGCAAAGCAGAAATAATATTATAATGCTCTTCTCCATTCTTGTCATACATTAAAGCTGCTTTCTGTGTTGCTTCCTTTATCAATTCAACATCAATGTTACTAGAAACAGAAGCAGCATACTCTAAAATATTAATTGCAATTCTTGCGTCACCATTACTGATATTAGAAAGCAAGTCCATTGCCTTTTTGTTAATCTTCATTTTCATTTCTCCTAATCCTTTCTTTTTGTCTTTCAATGCTCTCTTGATAATTTTCTCGATACTATCCTTGTCTAACTGCTTAAAAACAAAAACACGTGAACGAGATAATAATGCGCCACGAACTTCAAAACTAGGGTTCTCAGTTGTCGCACCAATTAAAGTAATCAAACCACTTTCAATATGAGGAAGGAGCCCATCTTGTTGAGTTTTATTCCAGCGATGGATTTCATCGATAAAGAGAATTGTTTTCTTTCCTAATCTTTGACTAACCTTTGCTCTCTCAATTATTTCTCTCAAATCTTTCAGTCCGCTTGAAACAGCACTAACACGAACAAACTCAGATTTAGTTTGTTTGGCAATGATAAAGGCCAATGTTGTCTTTCCTGTTCCAGGAGGTCCCCAAAAAATCATTGAAGGAACTCTATCCATCTTGATAGCTTCTCTCAAAAGCTTCTTTTCTCCAATAATCTCATCTTGACCCATGAATTCTTCAATTGTTTCCGGCCTCATTCTATCAGCTAAAGGCCCTTTGTATATGGTTTCCATGACTTAATGATATCATAGACACAAAGCAAAATCTATTGTAATATTACATTATGAAAACCGAAGAAGCATTGCCTAAAAACTACGATTTCAAAATCTCTGAAGAAAAATGGAGAAAATCTTGGGAAGATAATAAACTTTTTGAATTCTCATATAATAAAGGAGACAAGCTTTTTGTTGTTGATACTCCTCCTCCATATGTTTCTGCTGACCATCTTCATGCTGGGCACATCATGTCATATGCCCAAGCTGAATTCATTGTTAGGTACAAAAGAATGCAAGGCTTCAATGTTTTCTATCCAATGGGATTTGATGACAATGGACTCCCCACTGAAAGATTTGTAGAAAAAAAATACAAAATAAACAAGGCAAAAATAACTAAAAAAGAATTCATTGACCTTTGTTTAAAAGAAACGGAAAAAGGAATTGAAACATATAAAAATCTTTGGAACAAATTAGGAATCTCTGTCGATTGGTCTAAAACATATAGCACTATTGCTCCCCTTCCTACTAAAGTTTCTCAATGGTCATTAATCGACTTATACAAAAAAGGAGCATTATACAGACAAGAACTTCCTATTCTTTGGTGTCCAACTTGCGGAACAGCTATTTCCCAATCAGACATGGAAGACAAAGAAAAAACTTCGAAGATGAATTACATTAGCTTCCCCATCTCAAATGGTGAAAGCGTAATAATCGCTACAACTAGGCCAGAACTTCTTCCAGCTTGCGTTGCCCTATACTTCAACCCTGAAGATGAAAGATACAAAGAATTAATCAATAAAAAAGCTGTTGTTCCTCTTTTTAATCACGAAATCAATTTCAAAACAAGCAAAGAAGTAGACAAGGAAAAAGGAACTGGATTAATGATGGTCTGCACTTGGGGAGATCAAGAAGATTTAGAAAAATGGAGGCTAGACAATTTAGAAACAAAAAGTCTTCTCACTCCCGATGGAAAACTAAATGAATTAGGAGGAAAATACCAAGGCTTAACAATTGAAAAAGCCAGAGAAGAAATTATTAATGACCTACAAAAACAAGGGCTCTTGATAAGACAAGAAGATATTATTCATTCAGTTAATGTTCATGAAAGATGCGACACTCCTGTTGAATTAATTCTAAGCAAACAATGGTTTATCAAAATTGCTGATTTAAAAGACAAGTGGCTAGAAATGGGAAAAAAGATTAACTGGCATCCAAAACATATGTATCAAGCATATGAGATTTGGATTAATTCTTTAAAATGGGACTGGTGTGTTTCAAGACAAAGATATTATGGAGTTCCCTTTCCTTTCTGGTATTGTAAAGAATGTGGAGAGATAATCATTCCAGAAGAAAAAGATTTACCAGTTAGCCCAACTGAACAAAAACCTAAAATATCTAAATGTCCTAAATGTGGAAGCACTGAGTTTATCCCTGAAACTGACGTTATGGATACCTGGGCAACATCATCTTGCACTCCATTCCTTTTAAAAGAATTGGCAAATAATGAAGATCTATTTCCTGTTGATTTAAGACCAAATGCTCATGAGATTATAAGAACATGGGACTTTTATTCAATTGTTAAAAGCGTATACCATTTTAATGAAGTTCCCTTTAAAAACATCATGGTTTCTGGGCATGGCTTAGATGAACAAGGGAAAAAAATATCTAAACGATTAGGAAACTATGTTCCATCTGATAAGCTAGTTGAAGAATGGGGAGCTGATGCTATTAGATACTGGGCCACAGGAGCAGGATTAGGACAAAACTTAAGATTCAATCCTATTGAAATTAAAAAAGGCAAACAAATAACTACCAAGCTATGGAATGTTGCCAAATTCATAGCAATGAATATGGAGGATTTTGACACAAATAAAGAATACACATTAGAACCTTCTGATGTCTGGATTCTTAATGAGTTGGATGAAACGATAAAAAAAGCCACTGAATATTTTGACAGCTATCAATATGCTAAAGCAAAAAATGAAATTGAAGAGTTCTTCATGTCAAAACTTGCTGACTATTATATTGAGTTTATTAAATATAGATTATATGGAGACAATAAATCTTCAAAAGGAGCTGCACAATATACCCTAAATTGTATTTTTATCGACACTCTTAAAATGTTTGCCCCAATTCTTCCTTTCATTACCGAAGAAATATATTCTATTATTTTCAAAAAACAAAAAAGTATTCATATCTCAAAATGGCCCACAACAAAAGAAACTAAAACTGATTTAGACATATCTGATTTCAAGGAAGCAATCTCTGCAATCGACGAGGTGAGAAAATATAAATCAGAAAACCAAATATCACTTGGAGCTGAATTAAAAGAATACAAACTCAATACTAAGGTTGATTTAAATAAATACGGAGAATTTATTGAAAAAGCTATTAGGGTTAAAAAAATAAACTGCTGAAAACAAAACGCCCCCTTTCGGGGAGCGTTTTTTGTCTTATTTGATATTAAAGTATTTGCTCTTATTCACTTTTGTATCAGCTTCTTTTTCAACTATACATTCTTTGCCTCTTTTTCTTTCGATAAGAAGGTACATTATGGTTAAACAAAGAATGATAAATAAAATTGTCATAACTCCAGAGTAAAGCCTTAAGTCCATAAACTGAATCAATCCAGCTGATGAATCCATGCCTCTTGATACGCTAATAGTTAAAGATTTCTTAACCGTCTCAATTCCCTTAGCAGACACTTCAATTGTGTTCTCTAAATCATTAGAACCATAACTAAAGTTTTCTTTAGAACCAATTTTCCCCTTAAAAGTAACTATTTTTGATTCTCCCAAGGCAATTGTTCCTAATTTAACTTCATTAATTGATTCGGAATATGATTCTTCATTAATCTTAATGTTGCTGATAGAATCAATCTTTTCAGAAATCACGTTTTTCAAAATAACATTTTCTAAAGACCTTCCTCCAGTAGGAGTAATTATTACTTTAAATTCAATCTCATCATCTGGACTAGAAATTATTGAATTCTGCCAAGCAATTTCTTTCTGAGTAAAATCTCTTGCCAAGACTTCAACTGATGCATTTGATTCTACTGTTTCGATGATATTTGGAACAGATACTAGTCCGCCTAAAGTATATGCCCTAGCATATTGACTCTCAGAGAACGAATACAACCCTTCATCACATCCTACTGACCAAGCTCTGTAATAATAACCTGTTCCAGGAACCAAGCTCTTGTCAGCAAAACTATTTCCTGTTCCATAATAAACAATAATACCATCGCCAGAATTTGCTGGATAGCTTCCTGCTTTCCTTGTTATCATGGTATAGCATGATGCTGTTCCTGTATTCCAGTTTAAATTAATCTGGCTTGTTCCATCACTTAATGCAACAAATCCTGTTGGTTGATCTGGCTTAGTAACAAATGCTACATCTTGCCCAACAACTATTTCTCTTCCATTAGAAGCCTCTACTCTGTAGTGATAAGCTTTTCCTTTTTCAAGTCCAGAAACATAGCTAGCAAATGCTTGTCCCGATGTTTTATTATTAATCCAAGAAGTAAAATTACTATAAGTAGACAATCTTCCCCAATTAAATCTAACTGAAGTATATTGTCCTCCATCATTATTCACAATTCCATTAAGCACAACTGTGCTCCCTGTAACGCTTTCTGGATTATTAGTAGTTACTCTTAAATTTATTCCCTGACTAGTAGCATTTCTTACAGTAATACTTGTTGTGTCAGAATTTTTATATCCACGTCCATCAGTAACATATAAAGTACATGCGTATGTCGTATCTGAATCAACAGCTGGAGCATAGTAAATCGGAGATAATGTTGTTGAATTAGATAGGCTTCCACCATTACAGGTCCAATAGTATGTTAGATTGGAACCATAATAACTATAAGCTGAACCATTTAATATAACTGACTGGTTTTCAAAAATATTTTTGTTAATTCCAGCATCGACATCAATACCATGAGAGCTACTTCCAGAACCAACAATAATAGTTGTTTGATTATTTGCTTGATATCCAGCTGCTTCTACATTTACTCTAGCTATATATGTTCCATTAATACGATAATTGCAAAGATCTTGAACAGTATAATTCCTATTCATGCTCTCTACTCTTATTTCCCATATATTATCATCATCACAATCAAAACTATAAACAATTATTCTACTAGAAATTCCTTCCATATAAACAACAGCTGATAAATCAACTCCTGTTAATGGAACAGGGCCTGAAGATGGGGTTGCTGATAAAGAAACATTGATCATCGGACTTCCGCTACCCCCACCACTACTTCCTCCCGAACCAGAACCAGATCCAGAATTTCTTACAGTCATAATGGCTGTATCAGAACCAAAATTGCCTGTATTATCTGTCGCAGTCAAAGTACAAAAATATGTTGTATCAATATCAACCGAAGGAGCAGTATATGTGGGAGTTAAAGTTGTTGAATTATTTAAACCTCCACCACTACAATTCCAAGCAATTGTCATAGGATCTCCTTGAGGATCAGTTGCTGAGCCAGATAATGTGATTGTTTGATTTTCTCCAAGATCTCTATCAGAACCAGCACTAACTACAGGTGAGCCTAAACCAGAACTACCAGTATTTCTAACTAAAATATTAACTGAACTAGAAGCTGAAATGCCACCAGTATTAGTTGCTGTTAAAGTACAAGTATGAGTAGTATCTGAAGCAACTGATGGACCTGTGTATGTAGGAGTTAATATAGTTGAACTAGATAAGCTTCCTCCGCTACACGTCCAAGAATATGTCATTGCAAGGCTCTGAGGATCAGTTGCTGAACCATTCAATACTATGGTTTGACTTTCATTAATATCCCTATTTGAACCAGCACTAACTATGGGAGCACTTATGGCACCACTACTTGAAACATTTGCTCTAAAAACAAGACTTCCTTGTGTTGACCATCCATTGCCAATAATATTTCCGATATTAACTTCAACATATGTTCCACTATTAGTCACAGGTAAAATAGTTGGATTAGTTGTTGCCTGATTGGGATACCAATAAGCATTGCTCTCAAAAGTTATCGTCTGAGCTGTACTAACATTAATAGTTCCTGTATCAGAAATCTGCGGAGCATTGTCCGATAGTATATATCCAGTAGTAGTTATTGTTGTAGAAGCGGTTGTAGGATAATTAATTCTAATTCTAGTATTATTAGCTGTACTTCCATCCACTCCATTGTGATAATAAACATCAAAAGAAATAGCATCCCCAGCGCTAGCTGAGATAGGATCCCTCCAGTTAACGTTAGCTGGGTTAACCGAAGAAGGATTAGTTGTCCTATTTTCAAGTCTTAATGTTTCGAGATCACTTCCTAGGATATTAAAAGCTGGATTAGCAGCATACACATTGCCGACTAAACATGTACCTAAAAGAATAACTGAAAGCACAAAAACTCTCAAACTATTTGAGATTAAATAAGATTTAATTGAATTTATAATATTTATCATATTATTTTTTTATTATTTATTCTTAAAATTTAATTATTAAAATAAAATGTGATGGAGAAGAAAATCTTATGCTCCTGGCGAACTTGGTCCGCCGCTAGAAGAACTTCCTCCTCCGGACGAACTTCCTCCTCCAGATGAGTCTCCTCCACCGCCACTAGGATCATAAAAAAACGATCCAGATACTCCTTGATTGGAAAACCCGACACCAGTTACATCTTTTTTTTCATTTTCGAAAAAGAAAACCTGCATCTTCTTAATAGGATCATCTTGTGAACTGAAAGATAACATGTATGATCTCGGAGCTCCGCTCCAATCATTCACAGTAACATTTCTAGTACAAAGAAATTTTCCATCCTTAATAAGAAGAAGATAATCGATTTTTCCATTCTTCAAAGAAAATTGTGTTTCGTTCTTAAGAGTAAAAGCATTAAGCTTCTGCTCAATAAACAACAATTTATCTTTTTCAACTCTCCCACCAAAGAAGTCTGTATTATTAATTATTTCTTCTTTTTTAATGCTTCCAGATAGCTGATCCCATTTTATAGAAATCATATCTGACTCATCGGTAGGTGTACACGATTCTGCTGACCAAGTTGGTTTTGGAATCGGTGTAAATGTTGGAAACGGAGTAGGTGTAACAGTAACTGCAACTGTTACAATCTTTTCTACAACCATAGGTGTTGGAGTTGGCATTACGGTTTGCTGCTGAACAGCAGACCTCCCATGGACATAACCTCCATAGATTCCTGCTGCCAAAATAAATATAATTACAATACCTATAATTACCCATCCTGTTCTCGTAATATCTGCTGCCTTCATTAGAATTCTCCTCCATCACAGATTTTAAACCCATGATGGTAGGATTATCCTTTAAGTATAAAGAGCAAACCTTCCATCACGAGTAATTTAAAAGAGCCTTTTTAGCTCCTATACAATACTAACTTATCATACTTTTGTCAATAGACAAATTATTTAATATTCACCTTGTTTCCATCTCTTAAATCTATATATTCTAACTTATTTAAGTCTTTAGTATAATTGCCATCCTTTAAAAGATAGCCTAATTTTTCTATCTGCCAATCCAAATTTTCTATTTTCCAATCTGAATCAATGTCGCCCTTTAACTTAAAAATAATATCGCAACTTAAATTACTTCTAACCACAACTCTATCTTTAAATATATTAAAAGAAACTGTACTGATTGAATTTTCAGCCAATCCCCCACTTATTTTATCTAAGCATGCCAATATTTCCTTCTTTTCCATGTTCTCATATTTTTCTTTTTCATTAACAAGCATTAAACCTTCTTTGTTTTCTTGAATATCTTTGATGAAGCTTCCTTTTTTGTCTACAAGATAACATTTAGAACCTTCATACTGTTCACACCAATTTGCATATGGAGTTTTTTCAGTAATCTCTAAAAACAATCCATTAGGAAAATTCTTTTTAATAGCTATGCTTTCTATCTGAGGAAAGGTTTGTTTCAATATGTTTATCTCTCCTGCGACTGAAAGGAAAATACTTTCTGTTTTAATTTCTTTTCCTAATAAAGAAAAAGATTTCTGCATCTGCTCAGTGGCAATTTTTTTAATATCATCAGTAGAAATATCATTATTCCCTACTACACTTAATTCTTTAATCTGGAATCTGGGAGAAAATAAAAGGAATGCTCCTGCACTTAATACAATAATCGAAGAAAAAATACCCACAGAGAAGAAAAGCTTAGGCAAAAAGCCTTTTTTCCTTTTCTTAAATGATCTTTTATTTTTCTTGATTATTCTTTTCATTATAAATTGCGTTTTCTTTTCCTTAATTGTTCAAATATATAAATTAAATAATACATAGGAGAAAGGACATAGTCTTGTGTCTTAACATATTCTTTTTTATATCCACCAAATCCTTTTTTGAATAAACTTAATCCTGCCCAAGGATGATTCTTGTCTTCTTCTGGAGCAATACCCCAAAAGTTATAAAACTTACACCCCCGCTTTTTAGCTTCTTTTATCGCTTCCCATTGTAAAAGATAAGAAACTGGCACTTTGCTATATTTAAAAGAAGATGCTCCCTGATGATAAAACCCTATTTCTGACCAAAAAATAATCATTGCTGAAGAAACTACTTCTCCATTATATTTGCCCGAAAGAACAACAACCTGATTATCTTCCCTAAAAGCATCTAATTCTTTTTCTAGATACTTTTTAGAAAAAGGCGTGAAAGAATGCCTTTCTGCTGTTTCTTCATATACTTTTTCAAACCCTTCTAAGTCTTTCTCATCGCTACTCTTCGATATCTCAACACCTTCAATTTTTTCTGCCTGCCTTACAAGATACCTTGTTGTTTTCCTCATTTCTCTTAAAATATCTTCTTCGTCTTTCCTGATATCTAGTTCCCACGTAAGTTCAGGATGCATATGTATCGGAGCATCTTTGAATCCTAACTTTTTCCAAATACAAATATTTCCATCTGTCCTTTCCATTATGGGACTAAAACGTATAAAAGCAGCTTTTTCCTTTTTCCCCAATTCTTTTAGATAATTTAAAAGAAAAGAAACTATTTCATACTTCTTGTCGTTTCTTAAAATAGCTGGACCATGAGGAACAAAGATAAATGTTCCTCTTCTTGCTTTAACTCTTAAAACCTGACAAAGAGCTACTAATTCCTCTCCATCATAAATCTCAAATCTAAAAACTTTATCTCCCATTGCTTTATTAAACTCTCCCCAATTCCACGACTGACAAAAAGTCTTTTCTTTGCAAATCAAAAAACTCTCTTCCCACTTATCTTTTTCTAAAGCCTCTCTAATTATCATTTTATCTTCCTAATATATTATCAACAAACTTATTTCTTTCTCCTACTATTTTTTTGATATATTCAATTGCTTCTATTTGCTCTGGAATACTATTTTCAAGCTCAATAGCACAATAATCTGAAAAATACTTTACAGGATAGTTTTTTAAATAATCTAATTCAAACACATTGTCCATAAAATGACTATCGTATGCCAATTTTCTTTGTTTTTCATCAACTGAAGAGAAATCTTTTTTAATCACACTTATATGATTACATCTAATCGGAAATTTGTTCAATATTTCCATTTCTTTTGCATATTTTACTGGTTCCAAAATTCTAAGATTTTCCATATGGGCAAAATCAAGGCAAATGCCACCAAACTCCTTAAGTTCTTTTTCGTCTAGAGGTGTATGTGTATTCTCAATGCAAATTAATTCTTTAAACCTAACAAGCCATTCCTTTGGTATTGGGTATTCTTTCTCTGAATGCACATTAAAAACGGCTGTATCATATTCTTTAACTAAAAATTCTAATTCCTCTATATCCATATCTGTTCTCAAGTGTACAAAAGGAATTCTCTTTACATAAGACTGCTTTATCAATTCATATAATTCTTTTCTTTGTTCTTTAGTCAAACAAGTTGGAAAAAGAGCGATTTCTTCAATCCTTAAATCTTTTACATCTTTCATTTTCTCTTTCCATTTAGTGCCCGTTATGGTTGTGATTGTAGGAAGAAATTTCATATTTAAAATCCAAAACCTGTTATTTCTGCAGCCTTTTTTGCCATCAACATTTTAGCATCACGAGAAGCATCGTTTATACAATTCTTTAAAGATTCCCCCTGTTTCTTAATATCTAATTCTGGATTCAAAGAAATGCTCACTATTTCTGATTTGCCGTTAATAACAATCTTTATTCCATCTCTTTCCCTTTCTATCATTTCTTTTCCCAACATAGAATCTAAATCTTTTAACTTTTTTAAATCTCTTAATTTATCAAACATATATTTTATTTAAATTATCAACCAATTAAACATTTGATTATTTTTTCTGCGTCATACCTACTTATATTAACATGTGTTGGCAAAGATACTATAGCTTTTACTATTTTTTCTGCTCTTGGGCAGCTACCGACAAAATAACAAACTTTATCTAATGACGTCTTCGGCGGAGCAACAACGCTTTCCATCCATCCATCGTTAAGATATATATTGTTCTCTCTCATTCTTTCAATTGCTCTTTTTTGATCATATACCAAAACAGGAAACTTAAGAAAAACAGGTTTTATATTATCATCTTTTTTAAAAACAATCTTAAACCTATCATTTCTTTCTAGTGATTGACGATACAATTCAGCGATCTCTTCTCTGTGCCCATTCATTATATCAATTTTTTTGATTTGATTCAAAGCCAATGTCGCCAAACCATTGGGCATTCTTTTTGGAAAATAGTTTGGAAGGACTCCCACATTCTCCTGTTTGGTTACAGCCTTAGAAAGAATGCTTAAATTCAAAAAACCTGCTAACAGAGCTTTGCCAATTATTGACCCATATAATGGAAGAACAAACATGTTCATAAGTACTGGATGCAATAATTGCTGCAAAATCCATAAAGAAGACGGCTGTTCTATTTTTTCCTTAAAAGCAATTACTTCATATGTAAGCTTGTCATTGTTTACGACAACCATTCCTCCATATACTGAAGAAATGACCTTATCTCTTCCAAAGCTAAAAAAACTAGCATCGCCAAAAGAACCACAATATCTATCTTTATATTTTGCCCCCAATGCGTGAGCACAATCTTCTATCAAATAAATATTATTATCCTCGCATATCTTTTTAATCTCATCTATTTGAGCAGGATAACCAAATGTATGCTGAATCATCACAGCCTTGGTTTTTGCTGTTATCTTTTCTTTAATCTTTTTTGAATCAATGTTTAAAGCATCATTAATATCTACAAACACTGGTTTGGCTCCAACGCTAATTATAGGATTAACCGCAGCATTACATGTAAAAGCCTGGACAATAATCTCATCGCCCCTGCTAATTTTCATTGAATTAAGTATTGCAATCAAAGAACTTCTTCCGCTGTTAAAACTAAAAGCATTTTTAAAACTAAATTTATTTTTAAATGTATTCTCTAATTCTTTAATCTCTTTCCCCTCCTTCCATTTTAATGGAGAAAAAATAATATTAAAAGCTAAAGAAATGTCATCTCTTTGTGTGTTGGGCGACAATGATAATGAAATAATTTTAGACATTCTTTAACAATTTATTAATTAACCCATTAGGAACCCTGCTCTCAAGAAGAACGATGTCTCCATCTCTGGCACAGACAGATAGTTTTTGAAATATCTTATCAGAATCTTCCATGAATAAAATTTTATCTTTTTTCATATTAGACTCAACGGCTCCATTAAATATTTCTTTAAAATAATCTTTAGAAGTGATTATTGCTAAGTCACAAACTTCTCCAATTTTTCTTCCTATTTTTCTATGCGTTTCCTTGCCATCAAAGCCTAGCTCAATTAAACAAGGCATTACTAAGACCTTTCTTCCTTCCCAATTTTTTAAATATTCTAAATGTGAGATTATTCCATTAAAATTAGAAGAATAAGTTGCGTTAATAATATTTAAGCCCCAATCTCCTTTTTTAACTTGTATGCCCAATTCAGCTGATTTAACTTTTTCGGCAATATCCTCCAAAGACATGCCCAATCTTCTTGCTATTGTAACAGCAGCTAAAATATTAGGTATATTATATGAACCCAAAACATTAGCTTTGAAATCACAAGATTCTCCTATGCTAGTCACAACCTTAAACGAGATACTATATTTATTTTCCTTTATGTCCTCTGCCCAAATGTCTTGTTCCTCAGATAATGCATATTTTATATTATTAACCTTTGAATCAAAATTGTCTTTGATAAAATCATTGTCCCAATTTAAAACTGCTAATCCTTCTTCCGGCAAAGAATCTATTAATTCGAATTTAGTTTTAATTATATTCTTCTGCGAACCAAAAGTAGCCAAATGCTGATTATTAATTCCTGTTAAAACTCCTATCTTCGGCTTAACAATATCACATAAAAGCTTAATCCCTCCCCTATTATATGCTCCCATTTCACAAATAAAAATTTCATGGTCTTCCTTAAGCTTTTGTAAAATAAGACTAGATATTCCAATTTCTGAATTCTCATTTTTTTCTGTTGCTAAAACCTTAAATTCTCCAAAAAGAATTGCTTTCAAAAATTCTTTGGTCGAACTCTTTCCATAGCTTCCAGTCACCCCTATTACTAAAAGATTTTCCATTAATTTTCTTTTCTTCATTGCTTTCCTAATAATTCTCCATCTCATCAAAACTGTAATAGGCTGGAACAAAAGCACGACAAAAGAAACTAGCAGAGGCGTTAAAATATCAAAAGCTAAAATTGAAAAAGCAAAAGAAATAAGATTATATATTATCAATTCGCTAGGATTATTTAAATCATTAATAAGAATCATTGCAAACAAAGCAACAATAATTCCTAAAGGAACAAATACTAAGGGCAGAAGAATTGATGTTTTACTAGTTAATTCTGGAGCCTTTGCTTTTTTTCTCACCAAAGATATAAATGCTGAGATTCCTTCCAATATATAAATCAAGAAAAGCAAAGGGACAGAAAGTGAAAAATATAAACTATACTGAGCTATATATTCATTAAATGGAGCTACAATAAAATCATTAGAATAAAGTATCATTATTAACAAAATAGCGAAAATAAGATATTTAACAAATGATAACTTGCTAATAAAAATTCTTTTTCCATTATAAGTATTAAAATGCGCTAAAAATCTTCCAATATGATAATTCTTCAATTGCCAAAGATATGTCCAAAATAAAAAGTTTTTGACTTCTTTCAGCATCCAAAAGAAAAGAACTATTAAGCCTAATGCAACTGGCATCCATAATTCAATTGAAATCATATTTTATATTTTAAAAAATTAATTATTATTTGAGATGTTTTTTGAGGCTCGCTCCTATAGGGATTATGTCTTGCCCCTGGAACAATTTCTAATTTTGAACCATTAATTCTTTTATTAAGCAACACACCATCTTCTATCGGGGTTGCTACATCCTTTTCTCCCCAGATAATCAAGCACGGCTGCTTAACATTTTCTGTAGCATATAAAAGATCTTCAGTAATTACTTTCTTAAATATCTCTCTCATTTGTTCGTTGGCAAGATAATAATCAGAAGCTCCAGCAAATTTATAAAGTATTTTTCTTAATATGGGATATATTGGTGTATTAGAAATAAATTGTCCCCAATTAGCTAAAGCTTTAGCAATCTTCTGTCTTATGTCTAATCTCTCTGCCCTAACTACGGCTGCGTCACATAGGATAACATTTTTAATCCCTTCACACTCCTTGGCTAAAATCATAGCAACTCCACCACCAAAAGAATGACCTATTATTGTAAAATCTTTAAGTTCAATTTTCTTTATAAACTTACAAAGAAAATCAGCATATTCTTTAGCTCCCCATATTTCTTTTGGAGCAGGCGTATTTCCAAATCCAGGTAAATCAGGAACAATCATTTGAAAACCTTTTAAAGATAATTCTTTCATTATGCCTAACCAATAATTAGAATCTGCACCCCACCCATGAGCCACAAAAATGGGATGACCTTGTCCTGCTGTCTTATAAGACAAATCTATTCCGTCAATCGATATTTTATTGACCTTATATTCAAAAGTTTCTTCCATTATTTTCTTTTTATTTCCTTAAATCCTAAATATTTATGGAGAACTTTTGGAATTTTAATGCTCCCATCTTTTTGCTGATTATTTTCAAGCAAAGGAATTAAAATTCTTGGAGTAGCAATTCCTGTATTATTTAAAGAATGAGTAAATTTAGTTTCTCCATTTTTTGTTTTGTATCTGATATTCAATCTTCTTGTTTGGAAATCAAAAAAATAAGAAGAAGAATGTGTTTCTCCATATTTGTTTTTAGAAGGAATCCAGCATTCAATATCATATTTCTTAACCTGCCCTAAACCTAAATCGCCTGCGCAATTTAAAACCACGTGGTAAGGGATATTTAATCCTTGCAAAATCTCTTCTGCATTCTTAGTAATTTCTTCATGTAATCTAACTGACTCTTCTTTATCGTTCTTACATAATACTACTTGTTCTATTTTCATAAACTCATGGACTCTATATATTCCCTGAGTATCTTTTCCATAGCTGCCAATCTCTGTTCTAAAACATGGAGAAAATCCCATATACTTGATTGGCAAATCTTCTTCTTTTAATGTTTCGTTTGAATGATAACTCATTACAGAAACTTCAGAAGTTCCAGCTAAATACATCCCATCGTGAGTATTATAAACCTCATCTTTCGACTGAGGAAGATAACCAGTTCCAGTCATTGCCTCTTCATTAACTAAAGATGGTGCACCCATAGGGATAAATCCTTTCTTCATTAATAAATCAGTAGCATATTGCCAGATAGCCATACAGATAAGAAAAGCTTCTCTTCTTAAAAAGTATCCTCTGAAACCAACTACTTTAGTCCCTCTTTCAAAATCAACTAAATCTAAATCTTTAGCTAACCCTACATGATCTTTAATTGGAAACTTAAATTCAGGAATCTTTCCCCATTTCTTAACTTCAACATTATCAGCATCAGAATCACCATCAGGAACAGATTCATCTGGAACATTTGGAACAAGGAGCATTAATTTCTCAAACTCTTCATTAATCTTTTTGTATTCCTCATCTTCTTTGTCTGAATTTTTATCTAATTCTCTCATCTGAGCGATAACAGCTTCTCTGTCTTCTTTTGTCTTAGCTTCCTGAATTCTTTTATTAGCTTGATTCTTCATTGCACTTTTATTCTCAATCGATTGAATCAATTGCTTTCTTTTCTCATATAACTCCAAAAGGGCGTCAATATTGATATTAACCTTTTTCTTCCTACAAGCCCCTTTAATCTTATCAGGATTCTCCTTGATATACTTAATGTCTAACATATAAAGTGTATTATTTTTTCTTTAATAATAACAAAAAACTAAACAAAAAGAAAGAGGGATAAACCCTCTTTCTAAACATTGTTTTTATTCCTTATCCTTCATTAATGGAAATAGTATCACTTCCCTTAATGAGCCTGAGTCTGTAAGCATGGAAACAATTCTGTCTATTCCCATTCCAAATCCTGCAGCAGGAGGCATTCCGTGTTCCAAAGCTTCAACAAACTCTTCATCAGATCTTTGAGCTTCTTCAAATCCTCCTTTAAATAATTTCTCTTGTGTCTTCAACCTTTCCTCTTGCTCTAATGGATCATTTAATTCTGAAAAAGCATTAATTACTTCGGCTCCAGCAATAACTAATTGGAAGCTAGCTAATTTTTCTCCTTCTAATCCCTTAGCTAAAGGTTGGAATCCTTTTGGATGATGGATAACAAATGTTGGCTGAATAATCTTAGGCCTACAATATTTCTTATATATTTCATCAGCGATATTGGCCTTGTCAGCTCCAGTTGGAACTTCTATCCCTAATTCTTTTGCTTTCTTTTTTAACGCATCCTCATTCAATTCTTCATATTTAATATCTGTATATTTTTCAAGTAAAGTAAAAAACTCTATTCTTTCCCATGGTCCCTTAAAGTTCAACATATTATCTCCATACTTGATATCAGTTGTTCCTAACACTTTCGTTAAAATCACATCAAACATCTTCTCTGTCATTTTCATCAACTGTTTGTAATCAGCATATGCCCAATAAAATTCAATCATTGTAAAGTCAGGATTGTGGAATTTGTCTATTCCCTCATTTCTAAAACACTTTCCAATCTCATATATTTTCTCAAGCCCTCCGACCAATAATCTTTTTAAATATAGTTCTGGAGATATTCTTAAATAAACATCTAAATCCATTGCATTAACATGAGTCTTAAATGGTTTAGCCCTTGCTCCACCATATAGCAATTGAAGAATTGGAGTCTCTACTTCTAGAAATCCTTCGCTGTCTAAAAAGTTTCTTAATTCTCTAATGAATTCTGAACGAATTCTAAACTTATCCTTAACTTCAGGAGAAAACATTAAATCAAGATATCTTTTTCTGTATCTTTCTTCAACATCTTTTAAGCCATGCCACTTTTCTGGCAATGGCCTTAGGCTCTTGCATAACATTTTGTAATCAGCGACCTGAATTGTTTTTTCTCCTCTCTTGGTTTCAAATAATATGCCTCTCAATTCAACAAAATCTCCAACGTCAAAAGTATCTAAAAACAATTGATATGCACTTTCTCCCAATTTATCGCTAGCAAACAAGGCCTGCAATTTAGCAGTCCCATCTTCAAAATCAATAAAGGTTAGAGCCCCATGACTTCTCATAGTTC
Source organism: Minisyncoccota bacterium (assembly GCA_028711945.1). Classification (GTDB taxonomy): domain Bacteria; phylum Patescibacteriota; class Minisyncoccia; order Minisyncoccales; family Minisyncoccaceae; genus JAQTRG01. Next base: position 1,480 of record JAQTRG010000001.1, on the reverse strand, counting down.
TCATTCTTCCCACAAGAATAACTTCTTTTTCTTTTTTAGATAAACTCTCAAAACTTTCAAGAGCTTCCTTAATCTCATGAGTTCTTTTAGTTTCAATAGGATAAGCTGAAAGACCAGCACTTTCTAATTTCTTTAGCTTTTCAATCCTATTTTCCCTTATTTCTTCTATTGTAGACATTTTATTCTATATTAAGAATTTTGTATTTGGTTGAACCTTTGACAGTCTTTATTTCTACTGTCGCACCTTTAGGCTTTTCCATCAAGACCTGACCTAATGGAGATTTAAAAGAAATTCTATTTTCCATTGGATTAGACTCCTCTTCTCCAACGATATGATATGTTTCTTTAGAACTACCGCTATCCAAGGTAACATGAGAACCTATAGAAACCCATCCTGTGTTTCCATTATCAGAAATGACTTTGGCAGAAATAATTGTTCTTTCAAGCTCAAGAATTTTGCCCTCAACCATTGCTTGATTTTCTTTAGCTTCATCGTAAGCTGCGTTCTCAGATAAATCTCCAAAAGAAATAGCTTCTTTCAATTGTTCTGCTACATCTATTCTACCTTGTTTTTTAAGGTATTCAAGTTCTTTCTTCATCTTATCTAAACCGTCTTGTGTTAAATATTTGTCTTCCATATTTGTATCTTTCCACAATTCTATTTTCGTCAAAGGACTAAACTGAATAGTGGGCATTTTATGTCTTATATTGATTAGAAAAAGGACTCAATCCTAATGATTAATCCTTTTATGTACAGCATAACATATATATATTAGAAATCAAGGCTAATTTCCCCCTTCATTTAATATCTCTGCATCTGTTTGCTTTCTTTCTTTCTCTCCAAAGTAATATCCAAGAATTTCTCTTGAAACAAGATTAGCAACGCCTGTATTTACAGGCACACTCTCTGCCATAACTGTTAAAACAATCTCTGGATCATCATATGGAGCAAAGATTGTAATCCAGTTATGATAAACTTCTTTCTTTCCTGTTTCTGCTGTTCCTGTTTTTGCAGCTGAAGTAACTGGCAAGTATTGCAAGCTTCTTGCTGTCCCCATTGAAGAAACAACTGTTTGCCTCATTCCCTCTCTCACATCATCAATTGCTGACAGAGAAACAAAGTTTTCACTTATTACTTCTGGCTCAAAAGATTTAATTACATTGTTTTCATTATCAAGAACACTCTTCGCAATTTGTGGCTTCATTAGTTTTCCTCTATTTGCAATCGAAGAGATAGCCATGGTTAATTGTAATGGAGTCGCCTTGAAATATCCTTGACCAATAGAAATGTTATATGTATCTCCTGGATACCAAGGTATTCCCGTCTTCTCTTCTTTCCATCCTGGATCAGGAATTAATCCAGCTTTTTCTTCTGGCAAATCTATTCCTGTTGTTTTACTAAATCCAAACTTTTCCAAATACTTTTCAATCTTTAAAATCCCCAAACCATTAAATGATTTATACCCTCCACCAACCATAT
>JAQTRG010000032.1 GCA_028711945.1 Minisyncoccota bacterium | reverse complement strand
CCTTGTTGCGTGGAACAAGAATTGGCCAAGTGCACAGAAAGTATCTGTTCCAACACTAGAACAAGGAAAGTTTAATCATTATTGGATGGTGGTTTATCCGCTTAAAGATTTGGGAGGGAATAAAAAAGCTTTGCTTTCAATGTATATGTCAGCCAATATCATTGATACTATTTTATCAATTGTGTTAATTCGTTCTTATTGGATTTTAATAGTTACAGTCCTTTTTATCATTTTGCTTTTATTTGCTAATTCTCGCTTGTTTGAGTATTCGATATTGTATAACAAAATTAAAGAAGTTGATGCAATGAAAGATGAGTTTATTTCTATGGCTTCTCATGAATTAAGGACGCCAATCACTGTAATTAAAGGATATGTTGAAATGGTATTAGAAGATACTTCTTCTGGTCTAAGCAATGATGCGAAAGAAAATTTAAACATAGTTAATTCTTCAGCAGATCGTTTGGCTTCTTTAATCGAAGATATGCTTAATGTCTCTCGTATTGAACAGGGCCGTTTGAAGATAGAAACAAAGGAAATGGATGTTTGGCCATTGATAGAAGAAACGGTTAAGGAAATGAAAGTTCAGTCAAATCAAAAAGGATTAGAACTATCTGCTATTTTAGAGCCTGATGCCAAGTCAATGGTTAATATTGATAAGGATCGATTTAAGCAAGTTTTGATTAATATTATTGGAAACTCTATTAAGTATACTCCTTCTGGAAGTGTTGAAATTAAAGTTAAAAATAATAGAGAAAAGAATTTAGTTGTAATGATTAAAGATACTGGAATTGGAATGTCGGCTAAAGATAGAGAGAAATTATTTCAAAAGTTTTATAGGGTTAAGACTCAAAAAACAGAATCCATTACTGGAACCGGATTGGGTCTTTGGATAACCAAGCAGATAATAGAGCTTATGAACGGCACTATTTCAGTTGATTCAATGGAAGGAGTTGGCACTCAGGTTACGATAGAGATTCCTTTAATTTCTGAAAAGTAATAATTATGCAATTTTCTATTATTATTCCTAACCCTAATCTTTTTCTTGCATTTGAGTTATTGGCATTAGTTTCTTTTATATTCATTCTTTTAAGAGAAATATTTCAAAAGGATAAAATTCGTGTTTTTGAGATATTAAGTTGTGCTGTTTTTGGAATGATTTTGGAAATAGGCAATACTTATCTTGCTCATACTTATTCTTATAGTTCTAATTTTTTAATACAGATATTTAATGTTCCTTTAGCTATAGGATTGGGATGGGCTGTTATAGTTTATTGTGCCATGCTTTTGAGTGATCAATACAATATGCCCTGGAAGATTCGTCCATTTATGGATGCTTTAACTGCTTTATTCCTTGATTTATCAATGGATGCAGTAGCAATTAGGCTTGGATTTTGGAAATGGTCAATACCTTTGAGTCAAGAATGGTATGGTGTCCCTTTTGAAAATTTAGTTGGATGGATATTCGTAGTCTTTACTTTTTCATTCTTAATGAGGTTTATTAGGACACTTAATTGGCAGAGAGCTTGGACAAGAACTTTAATGTTGTTGAGCCCCTTTATTTCATACGTTTTTCTTGTTTTAGAATTAACGATTTTTAGTTTAATAACTATTTTGCCTTATCAGATAAATAATTGGACTACATTGTTAAAATTTAATTATGTTCCAGATTTTATGATTCTTTATAATTCTCAAGTTCAATTATGGAAAGTGATAGTCTTAGTGATTTTAGTAACCACAATGATTAATATCGTTATAAGGGCAGTTGCTGATAAACGTCGAGATTATTTATATCAATTTGATTTATTGTCTTTTTTGGTATTATCAATATTCCATGTTTTTTTCTTGGTTTCTATTTTTGTATCTGGAATATATAAAGAGCTTCCAGTTCTTATTGTTATAGGGTTAAATATGTTTCTAATACATTGTTTAATGCATTTTCTTCCTTATCTTGCTAACCCTAAAGTAGTTTATCTTTTCCATAAAACCAAGAAGATGATTAAAAAGAGGGAAGAAGGAATACAGAGGATTATTGAAGATTCTTTGAGATAGCCCTTGCTTTTTTATCGGTTTTATTTTATATTATTAACTAGGAGCTTGAAAATGACTAAGCTTAGAATAGAATCAACCGATCCAAGGTTTTTGAATTTCGACTTCAAAGGATTCGATGGAGTTGATTATAATGTATTGTTCTCAGAATTGGACAAGAGATTCCTCTTGTCGGTAATTATCAACAACGAAAAACAAGATTTTTTAAGCGGAACAAGTTTTACACTTGTTTTTAGTAAAAGATTGTTTGTCCTACATGAATATTCTAGAGAGGTTGTGAGAATAGCAATATCAAAGCTCTACATTCTAACTGACTGGGAGTGGAGCATGCACATCAAAGAATCGGGAAGATCTCCTGGAAATATCACAATACATATTGATGATGCCTTGAAAAGCAAGTTTAAAAAATTAACACCTTAAATAAGGTTGTTTTTTTATTTGTCATAATCTGATACAATACTATTATCTATGATTAAATTTAATAAAAAATTAATAGACTCTATTAAGAAGTCAATAACAGGTGGAGCTATTGGTATTATCCCAACAGATACTATTTATGGAATAGTATGTTTGGCAATGAATAAGAAGAGTGTTGAAAGGGTTTATAAATTAAGGAAAAGAAATCCTAAGAAGCCAGTTATTATCTTAATTAGTTCTATTAAAGATTTAAAACTTTTTAATGTTAAGGTAGATAAAGAAAAGAAGATGCTTGAATTATTGTGGCCCAACAAGATTAGCATTGTCTTAAATTGTCCTGAGAAGAAGTTTGAGTATTTACATAGAGGCAAGAAGACATTGGCTTTTAGAATGCCAAAAGATAAAGAATTATTGTCATTATTAAAAGCAACTGGCCCATTGATTGCCCCAAGTGCTAACATTGAAGGAAAGAAACCAGCTCAAAATATTAAAAAAGCTCAAGAATATTTTGGTAGCAATGTTGATTTTTATATTGATGGTGGTAATTTGAATTCAGAACCATCAACAATAATTTCCATTATTAGTGGAGGAATTAAAGTAATTAGAAAAGGATTAGTGAGAATATAAAACAGAGACTAGCGTCTCTGTTTTTTGTTTATCTAGTTAAGAAGTAGAATAGTATTGTTAATATCAGCATTGTTGATATCGGCAGGGCTACTCTTTGGTATGGAATAAATGATTTATCGTTATTCTTCTTTTTAATCAATTTATGCGCTTCTTCTGATAGGAAGAAAAATATAGTTCCCAATGCAATTCCTAAAATTAATTTATCAAATCCCCAAAGAAGATTGTTTTGATTTCCAATTAATTCAAAAGATCTTAACGGCCAAATGGCTAAAAAGTAATAAGCTACAAAAACAATAGTTCCCATTCCAGGAAAATCAATGTCTTTCTTTTTGAGCCATTCAATTGTCCAGGCCACCATTGATATGGTTAATGCTCCAATCCATAGACCAGTGACTGAATCATCAATTTTAAGCCATCTTGCAAGTCCGACTCCAGTTGTTGTTGCTATGGTGCAAACAGGGCAAATTGCTAAGGCTGCTTGTGCAAAAAACGTTCCAAAGAATGATATTAACGCTATAGAAAATAGTTTTATTTTGTTTATTTTTAACATATTTATATGTTATCCTATTCTATATTTTTTGCCAAGGGGATGTATTGAAAGAGGTTTTTAAAAGTGGTATAATTTACTTTCAATAATACAATTTATATGAATTTTCAGCTTAAAACAAAAATGAAACCAGCAGGAGACCAGCCTCAAGCCATTAAAAAGCTTGTTTCGGGTCTTAATAAGGGGATGGGAAAGCAAACTTTATTAGGAGTCACTGGCTCAGGAAAGACTTTTACTATAGCTAATGTCATCGAAAAAGTGGGAAAACCAACACTGGTGATTTCACATAACAAAACTTTAGCTGCTCAATTATGCAATGAGTTTAGAGAGTTTTTTCCTGATAATGCAGTTGAATATTTTGTTAGTTATTATGATTATTATCAGCCAGAAACATATTTAGCTCCTACTGATACATATATCGAAAAAGAAGCACAAATTAATGAGGAGATTAACAGATTAAGACATGCTTGCACCCAAGCCATACTTACAAGAAAAGATGTGATAATTGTTGCATCAGTTTCTTGCATATATGGATTAGGTTCTCCCGACGAATACAAGAAAGTGCTTTTTACCTTAAGAAAGGGAGACAAGATTAATAGGAAAGAGCTTTCGAGGAGATTAATAGGAATGCAATTTGAAAGAACTAACGAAGATTTAAAATTAGGAACATTCAGATTAAGAGGTCAGGTTTTTGAAGTGATGCCAGTTAATGAAAAGGCTATTTATCGTTTTAATATTTCAGAAAATATTGATTCTATTGAAAAGATTGATCCAATTAGAAGGAAGATCTTAGATGAAGTAGAAGAGATAAATTTATTTCCAGCCAAGCATTATGTTCTAAATGAGGAAACAAGAATTAATGCTATCAAGGAAATCAGAAAAGAATTAGAAGAGAGATTGCAATTTTTAGAAAAAGAAGGAAAGCTGCTTGAGCATGAAAGATTAAAAAGAAGAACCAATTATGATTTAGAAATGATAGAGAATATTGGATATTGCCAGGGAATAGAAAACTATTCAAGGCATTTTGATCAGAGGAAAGTGGGAGAGGCACCATTTACATTAATGGATTATTTTAAGACTGCTGCTGATGATTTTCTTGTTGTCATTGATGAATCGCATGTTACCATTCCTCAAGTGTATGGAATGTATAATGGAGATAAGTCAAGAAAAAAATCTTTGATTGATTACGGCTTTAGGCTCCCTAGTGCATATGATAATAGGCCACTGCAATTTTCTGAATTCGAAAATTTATCTAAAAGAGCAATATATGTTTCAGCTACTCCAGGAGAGAAAGAATTAAAAGAGAGCGAACAAATAGTTGAGCAAATAGTCAGGCCAACAGGATTAGTTGATCCAGAGGTAATTATTAGGCCGATAACAGCAAAGCAAGGATATTCTCAGGTAGATGATTTGATTAAAAGAATTGAAGATCAGATTTCAAAAAAGGAAAGAACTTTAGTTACTACTTTAACCAAAAGAATGGCAGAAGACTTATCAGATTATTTAGAGAAAAAAGGGATAAAGGTTAAATATCTTCATAGTGACATTAAAACTTTGGAAAGAATAGAAACCATTACTGAACTCCGAAAAGGTTTAATTGATGTAATCGTTGGGGTCAATCTTTTAAGAGAGGGATTAGATATTCCAGAAGTGTCTTTGGTTGCCATTCTTGATGCTGACAAAGAGGGGTTCTTGAGAAACGAAACAAGTTTAGTCCAAACGATTGGAAGAGCTGCTAGAAATGTAAATGGAAAAGTTATTATGTATGCTGATAATATTACGAAATCAATCAACAAGGCAATTGAAGAAACTAATAGGAGAAGAAGTATACAGATTAAATATAATGAAGATAATGGAATAACTCCTAAGACGATAGAAAAGACTATTAAGAATATTCTAGAGGAGTTTGGACTAGACACTAA
>JAQTRG010000031.1 GCA_028711945.1 Minisyncoccota bacterium | reverse complement strand
ATCAATATATGATGATGTTCTTGAAATAAATAAAAGAGGCCATACAAAAAAAGAACTAATTGAAGCAACCAAACTTTTGAAAGAAGTCGGATTTAAAGTTGCCTATCAATTAATGCTTAATCTTCCAGGGTCTAATCCCAGAAAAGACATTGAAATGTTTAAGGAAGTGTTTGCTAATGAAAACTACAAACCAGACCATTTAAAAATATATCCTTGCGCATTGGTAAAAGAAGCTCCTATATATAAAGAATATTTAAAAGGCAATTATAAACCATATACAGAAAAAACTTTAATTAATACAATCAAAGAAATTAAAAAGATTATTCCTAGATATGTAAGAATTGAAAGAATAATAAGAGATATTCCTTCAACTTTAATTGTTAAGGGTGGCTCTAAGGTATCTAACTTAAGACAATACATTGAAAATGAATCCATCAAAGAAGGCTGGCATTGTCAGTGTATAAGATGCAGAGAAATTAAAGATATTAAAACAAAAGAAACTATATCCCTACAAAGACAAGACTATGAAGCATCAGGTGGTAAAGAAATATTCTTAAGTTTTGAAAGCAAAAAATATCTCTATGCCCTCCTAAGATTAAGAATTAATAATAATCAAGGAATTATTAGAGAACTTCATGTCTATGGCCAAACAGCTTCTATCTCAGACAATACATCAAGAGTACAACATAAGGGATTGGGAATAAAACTAATAAAAGAAGCTGAAGATATAATACAAAAAAACAATCTTAAAAAGATTGCTATTATTTCTGGAGTAGGAGTAAGAGATTATTATAGAAAAAAACTAGACTACAAGCTAAAAAACGGATACATGGTTAAATCCTTTTAAACCTTGTAAGACCGCTTGAACAAATAACTTCTATTCCTCTTTTTTCTAATTGATCCAAAAACAAATTCATTCCCAAAGAGTCTGAAGAAATATGACCTGCGATAACAACGTTTAAATTAGAAGCTTCTGCTTCTTTTTTATGCTCCTCTGAAATATGCATACCAATAATAGTTCCGATTCCTGCTTGAGCCATTTTTTCGAATAATTTAGGAGAACCTTCTGTTCCTCCAGTTATTTCAGTCAAAGCAACTTTGCCACATCTATTATCCCCCTTGCCACTAAAAATCTTAGGGCCAACACCGATCTTCCCTGCTTCAGCATATTCAGGAATCTTTTTTAAAAGATTAATGACATCATCAACTGTTTCTAAGTTTTCTTTCTCAATTAAATCTTTTAAATATTTAGCAACTAAATTATCTGCTGGAGTATGAACATTCATTAAATTAATTCCTAAAATCTTAGATGCATCAATTGTTTTATTGTGATTAGAAGAATTAGTTCCTCTCGCTACCTCACTTATTCTTGGACTCATCAATCCCTCAGCTATATTAATCGGCACACCATAATAATTTAAAACATCGCTTTGGAGTTCCATCACATCTGCTAGGTTTGACAATCCTCTACCAATTGGATGATGTCCAATCACTAAATCAATTCCTCCAATTTCTTTAGATAAAAGCAGTTCAGAAGTATCTATATCGATGCCAGCCAAAATCTTCTTAATTTCCTTATCCTTACTAATATTATGTATTCTTGTGTCTAAGTATGGATTATATAGAGCTTCTACATCAAAATCTTCTTTAGCTTTGTCGCTCATGACTTCGTATTTCTTCTTTTTTCTATCCAAAAACTTCTGGACTCCATCTTTTCCTCTAAAATCAGAATTTATACCCATTTGTATGGCTAGTTCAAAGATTTCTTCTATTTTCATATGTTTTCCCTTTATCATATTAAGGTGTATATAATATAGACAAAAATGACTAATTTGTCCAATAACAAACCATATTAAACAAATTTGTCATAATTTTCAATAAATGGCTCTAAAATTTTATTCCTCAATTTATAATTGTTACTATGGCTCAAAAGGCCGATATAGGAAGATAATGTTTTTACCATAGGTCTAATTTTCATCCTTTTCATCATTCTTTTCTTTGTGCTATTTCTTAAAACACTATAATTAGAAAAATTGACACATCCTAAAAAATCAACACCTGAAAATAATGTTTCAATAAAAACCTTATTAGGATGGAGACTAAGTTTTAGTTCCTTTTCCAAAAAATCTGCGATAGCTGGAATAATACTTTCCAAATAATTTTTATTTTCTGATAGAAAAACAAAATCATCAGCATATCTTATGTAATGCTTTATTTTCATCTTGTGTTTTATGAACTGGTCAAATTCATTCATATATATGTTAGCGAAAAGTTGCGATGTTAAATTGCCAAGAGGCAGACCGACTCCTTGCCTTACAGAATAAAAACTGCAGATTATTTTCTCTAAAAGCTGTATAATTTTTTCATCAATAATATATTTTCTTAAAATTTTTAACAATATCTGCTGATTAATACTAGCAAAAAACTTTCTAATATCACACTTTAGAACCCAGCAAGTTTTTGTATTATTTTTAGAAACAATATGGCCAAAATGATTGAATCTGCGAATTGCACTATGTGTTCCTTTGTCGTTGCGACAAGAAAAAGAATCAGAAATGAATGTTCTGTCAAAAAAAGGATACAATATCCTATACATAGCCCTGTGCAATAATCTGTCACGAACGCTCGCCTTATGAATAGTCCTTGGTTTTGGGTCGCTTACTTTAAATGCTTGATATCCGCCATGATTATACTCATAATTAACAACATCTTTATGCAAAAGAAAAATATTATCCATTAAACAAAATGAAAAATCGCGAACATCTCTTTTATTCATCTTTCCCTTGATAAATTCTTTATACGCAGCTAAAAAATTATCAACACTAACAATATCTTCAAATTTATGATTCAATCTAATTTTAATAATACTCATCAATTTAATTTAAGTTTAATACAAAAACTTAAATCTGCATATAAAATATGGCATGAATTCCTGCCTTTTTTCCCAAAAACCTCACGATATACAATAGGCCAAAAAATAGATTCCTTACTTTTAGAAACAATTGAACAGATAATAAAAGCTGGTTATTCTGATAAAACAGAGAAGCTGATTTATCTTAAAAGAGCATCTTTCAAGCTGGATCTGCTTAAATTTTTCCTTCAAATTTCCTGGGAAATAAAATCTTTAGATAGTAAAAAATACATTTCTCTTTCAGAAAAATTGGATGAGATCGGCAAAATGATGGGAGGATGGATTAAGTCCTTAAAATAAAACCCGCCAAAAAGACGGGAAATGAAAAAATTTGCGGGAGAGAAAACACGAAGCGGTTGTTGCTGTTCCAGAAGTTGTCTGAACGACCATAGTTGCTGTTCAACCACAGGTCATTGTCATTCCGTTCCACATTGAACAGTTTGAGGTCTCCATCTGAGTCGGTTTTAATACATAAAATACCACCTATGCCACCACCCCTTGAATACTCTTAGGGTTGTATTTAATTTGGCATTTTAATGCCATAGTACCTTATGCCAAGTTTCTTTAATTTTTTAGAAAATCAGGTGCGACTATCTTGGAAGGATTACCCGCCAAGGAATCTTCGCTTCGCCCAAACTTCTGAGTTCGACCGCCTGAAGCCATGACCACAGGCAAATTAGCCTACTATCTATTTTTATTTTATCACATGCGAATAAAAAAATCACCCCTCTTCGCATTAATTGCTTAGAGGGGTCCAAGGATCCAAGGTTCAAATTCAAAAACCAAAAATCCAAGTATCCAAATCACTTTACTTGCGGGAGAGAAAACACGAAGCGGTAGCCGCTGCTCCAGAAGTAGTCTGAACGACCATAGTAGCTGCTCAACCACAGGTCATTGCCATACCGTCCCACATGGAACAGTCTGAGGTCTCCATCTGAGCCGGTGATTGGTTCCATGGCCACGATAATCCATTCGCCATTGGACTGATCCTTATACTGCAGACGTAGTTGAGGACCAATCTCTGCTGGACACAATTCCAAGCCAAGCTCCTTGGCTCGACTGCAAATTTTTCCGTACTCAGCGCCATCCTTGAAGCCAAGCTCTGCAACCGATAGGAGCACGACATTAATATCTGTCTCGCTTGTTGCCAAAGGAATTTTTCCAAGAATGTCGTTGGTGTAATCGCCAATTTTCATTCCCGATTTTTTGATTGCTTTGCTAATCTCGTCCGCATTTCGGAAACCGCCAATCCTGATAGTCTTCCAAATCTCAAACTTTTGAGAAGGGAGAAGAGCATCCGAGAGAGCCTTCTGAAGGTCTATTGGGTTTTCAATCCACTTCTGCATAATCTCTGCAGATATTTTCGGCATATTCTCAGCCACTTTAGCTAAAAACTTGCCTGTTTGCCCATCGTAGGTTTTCGTTTCCATAACGTTTTTTCCTGCTAGACCAATCTCCGATTAGTCATAGCCAGAAAACATCGCGGACACAATATCTTTTGGCTATGACTAAATCGCAAGTAATTTCAATTTAAAAAGAACTATTTTACGTTTAGATTATAAAATAACGTACTAATTGTGTCAAGCTTTTTATCCTCATATAAGTTCAATTGAACCAATGCTGAACCTATATTGAACCTATCAATCTATAAAAAACAGGGAGTTATTTCTCCCTGCATTTTCTTAGCAAAAGCCTTGTCCGATTATTAATCGTCTGCAAGGCCCCCCGCTCGCTAACAAAAACCTTGTTTACGCCCTTGGTTTTAACCACAATCTCCCCTGCTTCTAGGGCAGAGACTAAGGGAGCGTGATTAGAAAGGATTGAAATATATCCTGAGCGTGTTGGCACAGTTAAAATTTCTACTTCCCCTTCAAATACTTTTTTTTCTGGTGTAAGTATTTCTACTTGCATAATTATTTTTGTGTTACTTCTTCAATTTTACCTTTCATATAAAAATCTTCTTCCGAAACATTGTCCATTTCTCCAGAAATGATTTTACCAAAACCTTCGATAGTTTCTTCAATCTTCACATATTTTCCTGGAATACCACTAAATACTTCTGCTACTGAAAATGGCTGTGATAAGTACTTCTGGATCTTTCTTGCTCTAGCGACGATAACCTTGTCTTCTTCTGCTAATTCTTCTATTCCTAGAATAGCGATAATGTCTTGCAATTCTTTGTATCTCTGAAGAACCTTCTTTACAGCAGTAGCAACATTATAATGCTTTTCCCCAACAATTCTTGGATTTAATAATGATGATGTTGATTCAAGAGGATCAACAGCTGGATAAATTCCTAATGAAGCAATAGCTCTTGAAAGAACTAGAGATGAATCAAGGTGAGAAAATGTAGCAACAACAGCTGGGTCAGTTAAGTCATCAGCGGGAACATAAATAGCTTGGACAGAAGTGATCGAACCATCTTCAGTTGATGTAATTCTTTCTTGTAATGCTCCCATTTCAGAAGCTAGCGTTGGTTGATATCCTGTTTGAGAAGGAATTCTTCCTAGTAGAGCTGATACCTCTGAACCAGCAAGAACGAAACGGAAGATGTTATCCATGAATAATAGAACATCTTTCTTTTCTTCATCTCTAAAGTGTTCAGCAATAGTCATAGCAGTAAAAGGAACTCTCAATCTTACTCCAGGAGTT
>JAQTRG010000030.1 GCA_028711945.1 Minisyncoccota bacterium | reverse complement strand
TAGCAATATGCAATTCCCCCCTACCATATACTTTATAATATTCAGTTGAAGCAAAATCTACTTTCAAACCGACATTAACTTCAAGCTCTCTTTTAAGTCTTTCTTTTAACTGAAGATTGGTAACATATTTGCCATCTCTTCCTGCAAAAGGAGAATCATTAACTAAGAAATCAAGAGAAATTGTTGGTTCATCAATTTTAATCATTGGCAATGGCTCTGACAATTCATCAGAACAAAGAGTTTCTCCAATATCTATATCAGAAATTCCAGCGAACATAACAATGTCTCCTGCTGTTGCTTCTTCTGCTTCTTTTCTTTCAAGGCCACGAAAAGTAAATATCTTAATTATCTTACCTTTTCTTGCTTTTCCTTCTGAGGTTTTAATAAACACTTCTGCGCCTTTTTTAATGCTTCCATCATATATTCTGCATATAGCCATTCTTCCCAAGAAATTATCATATGCAAGATTAAAAGGTTGAGCTCTAAATGGCTTGCTCAAAGATTCTTCTTTCGAAGCCACTGGCACAACTTCCAAAATTAAATCTAATAATGGATTAAGATTATCGCTTTTTTCATCTAATTTTCTTTTAGCAATGCCTGCTCTTCCATCAGCGTATACATAGCTGAAATCAAGTTGTTCATCATTAGCTCCTAAATCAAGGAAAAGTTCGTATACCATCTCTTTTACTTCATCTGGCCTAGCTGCTGATTTATCTATCTTGTTAATGACAACAATAGGTTTTAATCCTAATTCTAATGATTTCTTCAAAACAAACTTTGTTTGAGGCATAGGGCCTTCTTGAGCATCAACAACCAAAAGAACAGAATCGATTGACCTTAAAACTCTTTCTACTTCTGAACCAAAATCAGCGTGGCCAGGAGTGTCTACAATGTTAATTTTAGTATCTTTATAAAAGACTGATCCATTCTTAGAATAAATAGTAATTCCTCTTTCTCTTTCTAGCTCATTCGTATCCATACTAAAACCCTCCTCAGCCATACCTGTTTGTTTCATCAACGCATCAGTCAAAGTCGTTTTCCCATGATCTACGTGGGCAATAATTGCTATGTTTCTTATTTCCATAAATTAAAAAATCTGCCAGGAAAGCAGAAAGCTTCTATATGTATTATATATAGAATATATTTTGAATTTTGTCAAAAAAAATTGTGACCAAATTGGTCACATTAACAGTTTTTCAATGGTCCTTCCCTAGAATTATATAAGTGATGCTCAATGCATTGGGTATGTTTACAATTCTGGCAATCACTCGTACAATCCATAGAAAATCTACGATTGTTAACACATTGAAGATTAATACAATGACTACACCAATAAAATTCATCTTTTTCTGGACAAAATGAAATATTACAATCCTTACAACATCCTTTACAATTTTTCCTAGAAATAAAGTATGTTGTTTTGCGTGGTATCCTCTCCTTTTTGTTTCCTTTTTGATAAGTTTGTTTCTCTTGAGTATTCTGCTCTTTAGAAGCTTTTGATGCGTCTTGCGAGAACAATGTCTTCTTTGCAAAACATTTCTGTAAGAAAGAATTCGTCATGGAAACAATCTTGTCGTACATACATCATCACCAATTCACTATTTTTTTGTTGCGAGCTAAAGAAATTATATCATAAATTTTGCCTTTTAACTATGAAGTGATACAATCGAACTATGATAAAAATTAAAGATCCAATAAGTGGGATAAGCCATCTAATAGGAGCAATACTTTCGATAATTGGAACAGCTGTCTTAATATATTCAGAATGGAGCAACAACTCTTGGCTAAATATCTTTGCTTATTTTGTATTTGGATTCAGCATGATTTTTCTTTATTCTTCTAGTGCAACATATCATTTATTCGGACATTCTGCAGAAGAGATTGATATCTTTAGAAAAATAGACCATGCCATGATATATGTTCTCATAGCAGGGACATACACACCAATCTGTTTAATACCATTAAAAGGAAATGTAGGATATATTTCCATTATCATTGTTTGGATTCTTGCAATAATAGGAATATCATCAAGTTTCTTTAAACAATTCTTAACTCATGTACCAAGAAGAGCCTACACAGCCCTGTATATTATTATGGGCTGGATGAGTGTTGCCATAATATATCCTCTAAGTAAACAAATACCAATTGAAGGAATATATTGGCTAATGTTAGGAGGATTATTCTACACAGTTGGAGCATTTATTTATTCAAGAAAAAAACCGAACATTTCAAAAAGTTTCGGTTTCCATGAACTATTCCATATCTTCATTCTTTTAGGAACAATATGCCACTTCTGGATGATATATAGATTTATAAATTAGTCCTCAGTGTATTGATATGATAAATCATTATATTCGTCTGTAGAATAAACACAGATACCTTGTTCGTGCCATAATACAAATTCTTTGATTCCAGCATCTAGTGCTAGCCTACTACAAACCGTACAATATGGTTTTCCAGACTTTTTAATATTACCATTATCGTCAACTCTTAAAAAATATAATCTTGACCCCGATATTTTATCAGGATTCTTTCTCAATGCATCCATAATAGCTCTCTGCTCCGCATGGACACAACAAGTCCTATCATATTTAAACTTCTGAGGTAAATTATATTCATTTGAACATTTCCTATTAGACTCACCATCTAATGGTGGAGCATTGTATCCCTCTCCTATCACTTCTCCATTTTTTACAATTATAGCTCCACATTTTGCATTTGAACACAAAGCTTTCTTAGCAATCTCTATTGTCTTATCCATCCATTCAATTGCTTCTTTTTCTTCGGCTGTATTTGATAAATTAATCATTCTGCTTCTTTATATTGATTATTATGCCAAGCTGGATTGCAAGCAATAAATATAGTTAAGTTCCCATCAAAAAAATATCTTTCTCCTGGTTCAATTAAAACTAAATCACCTTCTTCAAGTTTTAATTCTTTGTCTTCTATGATAACCATACCATAACCTTTTATAACATAAACTAATTCTTTGCATTTTAAATTAACAACCCTTCCTTTTTCTGGATACCTACCAGTTAATTCCACAACAGCACCATTTATATCCTTGTCACTCATAGGATATTCTGTTGCTATACAATTTTCACTATTTTTAAATTGTTCTGTTTGATTTTTATGAATAATTTTCATAAAATTTATTTATCCTTGCCACAACACTTCTTATACTTTTTCCCACTTCCACAAGGGCACGGATCATTTCTTCCAATTTCTTCTCCTTTGACAACATCGCTTCTTTTAGAAGCTTCTTCTGTTTGAGTTTGTTTTCCATTTGTATTAAGTGCAGCTTTCATTATGGTATTTGCAAGGACACTTTCATAATTAGACAAAAGTTCATTAAACATTTTAAATCCTTCTTTTTTGTATTCAACTAAAGGATCTCTTTGTCCAAAAGCTCTTAATCTTACCGAATCCCTTAAACTTTCCATGTTTTCCAAGTGTTCAATCCATAAAGTGTCTAAAACTCTCAAGCTAGCCACTTTATTAACCTGATTCATATTATCTACTCCCAACTCCTGCTCTTTCTTATTATAATCATCTTCAGAGAATCCATTCTTACTAAGGATAGAAATAATATCTTCTTTTAAGTTCTGATTTTCTAAAATACTCTTCCTTTTGTTATAAACATTTTCTCTGTGTTTATTTAAAACATCATCATATTCTAAGATATGTTTTCTTGCATCAAAGTTCATTCCTTCTATCTTACTCTGTGCTGATTCTATGCTCTTACTTATCATTCCATTCTCAATGGGAACGTCCTCGGGCAATTTAAAGGTCTCCATGATGCCTTTTATTCTATCTCCTCCAAATATTCTGATAACATCATCCTCTAAAGACACAAAGAATTGGGTTGTTCCTGGGTCTCCTTGTCTTCCAGCTCTTCCTCTTAATTGATTGTCAATTCTTCTTGCTTCGTGCCTTTCTGTGCCGATAACACAAAGACCTCCTAATCTTTTAATCTCTTCATTTTCTTCTGGAGTAGATGGTTTCCCTCCTAAATATATATCAACACCTCTTCCTGCCATATTAGTAGCAATAGTAACTGCTCCCTTCTTCCCTGCTTGAGCGATTATTTCTCCTTCTTGCTCATGGTGCTTAGCATTTAAAACTTTATGTGGAACTCCGTCCCTTGAAAGCAAACCGCTTAAATGTTCATTCTTTTGAATAGAGGTTGTGCCAACAAGAACTGGCTGTCCTATTTTATTTCTCTCTTTAACTTCTTCAGCAACAGCTCTAAATTTTTCTTCTTCTGATTTATAAATCCTGTCTTGCAAATCTTTCCTTACGATATTTTTATTAGTTGGTATAACAATAACTTCTAATCCATATACCTTATCAAACTCTTCAGCAGATGTTTCAGCTGTTCCAGTCATGCCTGAAAGTTTTTTATACATTCTAAAATAGTTTTGGAATGTTATCGAAGCTAATGTCACAGACTCAGGCATTATCTTCACTCCTTCTTTTGCTTCAATCGCTTGATGTAATCCTCCTGACCATCTTCTTCCTGGCATCAATCTTCCAGTAAAGGAATCTACGATAATAACTTCTCCATTCTTAACAACATAATCTATATCTTTCTTGAAAAGTATTTCTGCTTTAAGAGCTTGCTCTAAATGATGAACATATTTTATTCCTCTTTCGTCATAGATATTGCCAGCATTTAAAACTTTCTCTACTTTATTTATTCCATTTTCAGTTAAACTAATTGCTTTTAATTTTTCATCAACTTCATAGTCTTCTTCTTTATTTAATCTAGGAATAATTCTTGAAAATTCAACATACCAATTTGAACTCTCTGAATCAGGAGCAGAAATAATTAACGGCGTTCTGGCTTCATCTATCAAAATAGAATCAACTTCATCAACAATCGCATAATTAAATCCTCTCTGAGCCATATTATTAATATCGTAAACCATATTATCCCTCAAATAATCAAACCCAAATTCATTGTTGGTACCATAGGTAATGTCTGCTGCGTAGGCTTCTTTTCTTGTACATGGTTTTAAGAAATCTTCTACAACTAAAAATCCTCCCAACTCATCTCTGGTTTTGTCTTTCTCTTCTGATTCTTTTTTAAAACTAGGATCATATATAAAAGATTGCTCATGATTAATGCATGCAACTGACAATCCTAAATAATTGTATATCTGCCCCATCCAAACAGCATCTCTTCTCGAAAGATAATCATTAACTGTGACTAAGTGACATCCTTTCTGTGTAAGAGCATTAAGATACAAAGGCAGTGTTGCTGTTAATGTTTTTCCCTCTCCTGTTCTCATCTCAGAGATATTGCCCTGATGAAGAACTATTCCTCCAACCAATTGGCAATCAAAATGTCTTTGATTCAAGGTTCTTTTAGATGCTTCTCTAGCCAAAGCAAAAGCTTCTGGAAGAACATCATCTAAACTTTCTCCTTTCTCAATTCTTTCTTTAAATTCTTTAGTTTTTTCTTTAATTTGATTCTCATCAAGAATAGAAAAATCCTGCTCAAATGAATTGATTATTTTAATAACCGGGTCAAGGGTTTTTATAAATTTTTCGTTGGCATTGCCAAAAATACTATTTAA
>JAQTRG010000029.1 GCA_028711945.1 Minisyncoccota bacterium | reverse complement strand
GTATCATATTCTTATCCATCTTAGGTAAAGCTATCAAACAGCTCTCAGCAATTCCAATACTCTTCAAAAACTCTCTTCCTTGCTTTGTTTTTGCTTCATTGACTTTCAATTCTTCTGCGATAACAAACAAACCTGTTTTTGCTTTATCAGACAAAATCATAAATAAAGCTTTGTTCTTGATGTTCTTGGGAAGTCTCTTTTTCCAAATCCTGTCTTTCAATGGTCCATGAGTAACACCTCCACCAATCCATATAGGAGAGTTGATTGATCCATGTCTTGCTCTGCCCGTTCCTTTCTGTTTCCAAGGTTTAATTCCACCTCCACTAACTTCTGCTCTTGATTTTGCATGTGCGATAACTTGTCTTCTATTAGCCATCTGAGTTGTTACAACTTGATGCACTAAATTAGTATTCATTGGAATCTCAAAAATTTCAGTAGGTAAATCTATCTTCACACTCTTTACTGCAACTACTTCTTTAATTTTCGTACTTGTCTTTTTCATATTATCCTCTTATTTCTAAAAGAGTTCCTTTCCTTCCTGGGATAGCTCCCTTTAAAGCTAAAACATTATTATCTAAATCAACCTTTACAACCTCTAAATTAACTGTTGTTCTCAAGCTTCCTGCTCTGCCGGGCATTCTTTTTCCTTTAATAATTCTTGCTGGAAGCGAACAACCAACTGAACCTAAAGTTCTGTGTTCATGTTTATTCCCATGTGTTGAAGAAAGCTTTCCATGAAATCCCCACCTCTTAACACCTCCTTGGAATCCTTTACCCTTTGCTATTCCTGAAACTTTAACAATGTCTCCGGGAACAAAAACAGAAGCTAATACTTTATCTCCTGCTTTTAATTCAGAAGCACCAATTTTAAATTCTTTTAAATATCTATATGGTGTTCCTGATTTCTTAACCTTACTTTCTTTCAATTTTTCAAAACCAAGTTTAATAGCTTCGTATCCATCGATCTTTTTCGTTTTTACTTGCAAGACTTCGCATTCTTCAATCTTAACCAAAGTCACTGGAACAACTGTTCCGTCTTCTTTGAATATCTGCGACATTTCAAATTTTTTACCTAATATACATTTCATATCTTTACAAGAAAAAACTGGGCAACCAGCCCAGCAAAGAGACTAGTATCACTTAATTATTTTCCTTTGTCTTAAAAAACAAATTCTTTAATCTTAATTATCTTATCTTACAAAATACTTTTTATTTCTGTGTCTACTCCAGCTGGTAGCGTGAGTGATTTTAATGACTCAACTACTTTTTGGTTTGGGTTCAAGATGTCAATTATCCTCTTGTGAATCCTCATTTCGAATTGCTCCCTTGATGATTTGTGAACAAAGGTTGACCTGTTTACGGTAAACTTGCTCACTTCAACTGGCAACGGAACTGGGCCAGCAATCTTAACTCCGCATCTCTCAGCCATATCAATAATCTGCTGTGAACTTTTATCGATCACCTTATGGTCGTAAGCACGGAGCTTAATCCTTAGCTTGGGAATAATTTCTTTTTCTAATTTTTTAAGGGCAGATGACATCTATTTCTATCTTTACTTAATTATTTTTGTTACAACTCCTGCGCCCACAGTCTTTCCACCTTCTCTGATAGCAAAACCAAACTTTTCTTCCATAGCTACTGGAACGATAAGCTTAACTGTAACATCAACTGTGTCTCCAGGCATAACCATTTCTGTGCCTTGAGCCAAAATAACATCTCCAGTAATGTCTGCGGTTCTGATAAAGAACTGAGGTTTGTATCCTGTAAAAAATGGAGTGTGTCTTCCGCCTTCTTCCTTTGTCAAAACATAAATCTGTGCTGTAAATTCTGTATGAGGAGTAATTGTTCCTGGTTTAGCTAAAACTTGTCCCCTTTCAATGTCTTCTTTCTTAAGACCTCTTAAAAGAATACCAACATTGTCTCCAGCTTGTCCTGTTGATAAAGACTTGTTAAACATCTCAACAGAAACTGCTGTTGTCTTTTGCGTTGGTCTGATGCCAATAACTTCAATCTCTTCATTGGAATTAATAATACCTCTTTCAATTCTACCTGTAGCAACTGTACCTCTTCCTTCAATTGAGAAGACATCTTCAATAGCCATTAAGAAAGGCTTTTCTGTATCTCTAACTGGATCAGGAATGAATGAATCCAAGCTGTCCATTAATTCTAATACTCCTTTTACCCATGGATCATCAGCTGTAGCTCCTTCTAATGCTTTTAGAGCTGAGCCTCTAATAACAGGAGTTGTATCTCCAGGGAATTCATATTTCTTTAATAGTTCTCTTACCTCACTTTCAACTAAATCAATCATTTCAGTATCATCAACCATGTCACATTTGTTCAAAAATACAATTAATGAAGGAAGGCCTACTTGCTTAGCTAATAGAATGTGCTCTCTAGTCTGAGGCATAGGTCCATCAGTAGCAGCAACCACAAGAATTGCTCCATCCATCTGAGCTGCACCAGTAATCATGTTCTTAATGTAGTCAGCATGTCCTGGACAATCAATGTGAGCATAATGTCTCTTAGGTGTCTCGTACTCTAAATGAGCGATATTAATAGTAACACCTCTTGCTTTTTCTTCTGGAGCTGAGTCAATCTGATCAACTGACTTTTGCATTACCTTGTCTCCTCTTAATGATAAAGAGTGCAAAATTGCAGCACTTAAAGTTGTTTTACCGTGGTCAACGTGGCCAATGGTACCTACGTTTAAGTGTGGTTTTGTTCTGTTAAAAACTTCTGCCATATATTTATATTATTCTTATTATTTAGCTTATTATTTTTCGCTTCTGTTGTGCCACGACTAGCAAAACTAAAGAAACGAATTAATGATTAAATTAACAAATCTATTTTAACGAAATTTCAGAAAAAGTCAACTACTAGAAAGGAAGATCGTCAATGTTTAATGATTCTGACTCTAACTCTCTAGGGATCTTTGAACTTTCTACTTTTAAAGAATCTTGTCTTTTTTCTCCTTTAATCGTTCTATAATCGTTAAGACTCATTATGACTAAAGACGGCTCTCCTTCAAAAGCAATAAATACCTTGCCTCCTTCTTCCTCTATTATCTTTTTAATCTCTTTGATGTCCATATTATTTTCTTTTCCCTTCAACTACCTCTTGTGCGATATTTCCTGGAACTTTTTCGTAATGATCAAACTCCATAGATGATGTTCCTCTTCCTTGAGTCAAAGATCTTAATGAAGTTGCATAGCTAAACATTTCTGATAAAGGCACTTTAGCGTAGACAACTTTAACTCCTGGCCTGTCTGTTGTTTCTTCAATCTGCCCTCTTCTAGCTGATACATCTCCAATTACGTCTCCCAAAAAATCTGGAGGGATAACAACTTCTAACTTCATAATTGGTTCAAGTAAATGAGCTCCTGCTTTTCTAGCAGCATCTTGCAGAGCCATTGACCCAGCAATTTTAAATGCAATTTCAGAAGAATCAACTTCGTGGAACGAACCATCATACAATGTAACCTTCATATCAACTAATTGATATCCAGCAACAACTCCTTTTTCCATTGCCTCTTTAATACCTTTTTCAGTAGGAGCAATATATTCTCTAGGAATAGAACCTCCTTTAATATCATTAATAAATTCAAATCCTTTTCCTCTTTCTAAGGGTTCGACTTTAATCTTAACATGACCATATTGACCTCTTCCTCCAGTCTGCTTAATATATTTACATTCAGCTTCAGAATTTGTAGCAATTGTTTCTTTGTATGATACTTGTGGCCTTCCAACATTAGTCTCAACTCCAAATTCTCTTTTTAATCTGTCTACAATTATATCCAAATGCAATTCTCCCATTCCAGAAAGAATTGTTTCTCCTGTTTCCTGACTTGTTTCCATTCTAAATGTTGGATCTTCTTCTTGAAGTTTCTTTAATGAAGCACCCATTTTTTCTTGATCAGCCTTAGCTTTAGGCTCAACTTCAATTGAAATAACTGGCTCTGGGAAAGTAATCTTTTCTAAAATAATCAAACCTTTTTCTTCACAAAGAGTGTGTCCTGTAGAAGTATTTTTCATTCCGACAAAAGCAACTATATCTCCGGCATAAACTTCATCTACTTCTTCTCTTTCATTAGCATGCATTCTCAAAATTCTGCCGATTCTTTCTCTTTCTCCTGTAACTGTATTAATTAAATATCCTCCTTTGCTAAAATGTCCTGAATAAGCTCTAGCAAAAGTTAATGTTCCCACGAATGGATCAGTTGCAATCTTAAAAGCAAGAGCACTAAAAGGTTCTTCGTCTCTAGCATGTCTTTCTATTTTAACTTCTTCATTGTTCGGATCAATTCCAACAATAGCTGGAACATCAATTGGACTTGGCAAATAATATGCAACTGCATCTAGTACTAATTGAATTCCTTTATTTTTTAAAGAAGAACCAATTAATACTGGAACCAATTTATAACCAATAGTAGCTTTTCTTAATGTTGATTTTAATTCATCAATAGAAATCTCTTCTCCATTTAAGTATTTTTCCATCAAAGCTTCGTCTTCGGCAACAATTTTTTCAACCATCTTGTTTCTCCATTTATCAGCTTCTGCTTTCATATTTTCAGGAATTTCTGATTTAATAACATCTTTGCCCATTTCTCCTTCAAACTTAACGGCCTTCATTTCCATAAGGTCAATGATAGCTGAGAAATCTGCTTCTTGTCCGATTGGGTATTGAAGAGCAACTGCATTGATTGTTAGCTTATCCCAAATTGATTGCAAGCTCTTTTCAAAAGAAGCTCCCATTCTATCTAGCTTGTTAATAAAACAAACTCTAGGAACATGATATCTATCAGCTTGCCTCCATACTGTTTCAGATTGAGCCTCTACTCCAGCAACTCCGTCAAAAACAACAACAGCTCCATCAAGAACCCTTAAACTTCTTTGCACTTCAGCTGTGAAGTCAATATGTCCTGGAGTATCGATAAGATTGATTCTGTATTCATTAGTCCTATCCTTTTTCAAATAATCTCCTGGACACCAAAAACATGTAGTAGCAGCAGAAGTAATGGTAATGCCTCTTTCCCTTTCTTGTTCCATCCAATCCATAGTTGCAGCACCTTCATGAACTTCACCAATTTTGTGTGAAATTCCTGTATAAAACAAAACTCTCTCACTAGTTGTAGTTTTGCCTGCATCAATGTGAGCGATAATTCCTATATTTCTGTATTTTTCTATTGGATATAGACGGGCCATATTTTTATATCTTAGAACACAAAACCTATTTTATAAAAAATAGGTTTGTTAATTAAATTATTACCACGCAAAGTGAGCGAATGCTCTATTTGCCTCTGCCATTTTGTGAACGTTCTCTTTCTTTTTAACTGAATTTCCTTTGTTTTCTGAAGCATCAATCAATTCCTCTGCTAACTTAAATTTCATTGCTTTTCCTTTCTTGCTCTTGGCAGAAATAATCAACCATTTCATAGCCAAACTCAATTTCCTATTTCCCTTTACTTCCATTGGAACCTGATATGTGGCTCCTCCAACTCTTTTAGGTTTAACCTCTAATACTGGTGTAACATTCTGAATTGCTAATCTAAAAACATTAACTGGCTCTTCTTTCTTCTGCTTCTGAATAATATCAAAGGCACCGTAGA
>JAQTRG010000028.1 GCA_028711945.1 Minisyncoccota bacterium | reverse complement strand
ATAAAGCTAATACTGGAATATTTAATTCTCTGGCTAATCCTTTTAGTTGCCTTGATATCTCTGAAATCTGTTGAACACTATTTGCTATTTTGTTGCTTGGTTCAATCAATTGCAAATAATCAATAACTATTAATCCTAATCCTTGACTGGCTTGTAATCTTCTTGCCATAGCTCTCATTTGAAGAACAGTACAGCTTGAAGCATCGTCAATAAATATGGGAGCCTCAGAAAGAGTACCCAGAGCATGCTGAATACAAACAAAATCATTTTGTTCTCCTTCTGATGAAAGATGCCCTTGTCTAATTTTCCATGAATCAATATTTGATTCAGCGCTGATAAGCCTGTCAATTAATTGATCTTTAGACATTTCAAGAGAAAATATTCCTACTGGCTTCTTTTCCTTCAATGCAACATTCTTGGCAATATCCAAAGCCAAACTTGATTTTCCCATTGATGGCCTTGCAGCCAAAATAACTAAATCAGAATTTTGCAATCCTGACAAAAGAGAATCTAAACCCTTAAATCCAGTTGAAATTCCTCTTAAAACTCCCTTTTGTTTTGATATCCTATCAATTCTTTCAAAAGCTTCTTCTAAAAATGGCTTGATTGGCAAAAATGTTTGGGTAAGATTCTTTTGAGTAATTCCAAATATTGTTCTTTCTGCTTTATCCAACAAATCATCAGCATCTTCTTCTTCATCATATCCCATTATTCCTATCTCATTTCCAGCGTGGATAAGATCTCTCAAGATTCTTTTTTTCTGTACAATTTTAGCATAAGTAGCAACGTGGCTTGCTGTTGGGACAGTATTTATTAATTCTGTTAAATACGAAGTTCCTCCAACTTCATCTAATTGATTTTTTTCTTTGAGTTTTGAAGAAACAGAAATCAAATCTATGGGTTCGCCCCTAACAAAAAGATTTTCAGTCACTTGATAAATCATCTGGTGATTTCTCTTGTAAAAATCATCTGCATGCAAAATATCAGCAACCTTAGTGATTGCCTCATTGTCAAGCATCAAAGAACCCAAAAGGCTTTTTTCTGCTTCAATATCTTGTGGTGGCAATTTGACATTTGAAAATTCTGCTTTCATTAAGTATAATGTAGCAAACAAAGAAATAATCGTCAATTAAAATAATATATGAAAATTGGATTCATTTCCTTCCATTCATTTGCTAATCCAGGTGGAGTTAAAAACCATATTTTAGGACTAAGCAGAGAATTTGAAAATAGGGGAATAGAAACAAAAATAATAGTACCAAGGAGAAGTAGAAAAGAAAACTATGGGAACAGAGTAATCCTTTTAGGAACTTCCATTCCCTTGAATATGGGCGGGACCCAAGGTGATTTGTGTATTAACTTTAACCCCTTATCTATTATCAAAGTTTTAAAAAAGGAGAAATTTGATGTTCTGCACTTTCACAACTTTATCATTCCCTCTGCTTTGCAAATCCTAGAAGCCTCAAACAGTACTAATGTTTTAACTTTTCATGCTAACACTGAATCTCTTCCTATTATAAAAATGATAAACAAAGCATCTATGGGAATGTTGAATAGAAAGATGGATGGAATAATTGGAGTAGCTTCTTTTAATTTAGATTCTTTTAAAAAATTCAACGGATTAAAAAAGGTTATTCCTAACGGTATAGACATTAATGAGTTCAATCCACAAGTAATGAAAATAGATAGATTCGAGCAGGGAGATGTCTTTGGCAAAAAACTAATTAATATATTGTTTGTGGGAAGAATAGAAGAAAGAAAAGGATTAATTTATCTTCTTGAAGCCTATAAAATACTCCAAGAAAAATATGACAATCTAAGATTGATTATTGTAGGAGATGGACCTCTAAAAGAAGAGTGTGAAAAATATGCTACTGACAATGGATTAAAAAATGTCTGTTGGGAAGGTACACAGGCTGGACCAATTGTTTCTCATTATTATGCTAGTTGTGATATCTATTGCAGCCCTGCTATTTTCGGAGAAAGCTTTGGCATTGTCTTGTTAGAAGCTATGGCTTGTGGCAAACCCATAGTTGGATATGCCAACCAAGGGTATAAAGAATTATTAAAAGGAACTAAGGGAGAAGAATTCTTAGCTGAACCAAAAAACGTTGAAGAACTAGCTTCAAAATTAGAAAAATTAGTTAAAGACGAAAATTTAAGAAAAGAGATTGGAGAATGGGGAATTGAAGAATCTAAAAAGTATTCATGGGAAAAAGTAGCTGATCAAGTGCTAGAGTTTTATTCTAGATGTAAAGGTTTGACAAAATAAAACAAAAGAACCATTATTATAATAGTTTGTGAGGGTGGTGCTGAGATGGATGATGAAAAAAAGGCAGAAGATGACCTGCAAAAATTTATAACAAAAAATAGAAATATAATATTCTCTGTTGCGGAAATGGAAGCAAGAAATAGGGGATACGACTCCAAAAAAATATCGTCTATTACAATTTTAGCTCCTAATTCAGAGATTAATGTAGATACTGAATGTAAACATTTTATATTCTCCGAAGTTATTAATTATTTCGGAATATCCAAAAAATGTACAGTAATAGTTTATATAACCCCCTAAGGGTTGTTTTTTATTATCGTTTTTTCTCCTGAGTCTTCTATTTGCCACCCCATCTTTTCTATTCCTTTCCTTGCCTCATCAGCCTTGTCCCATTCTTTGCCCTTTCTAGAATCTTCTCTTTGTTTTACAAGAACCATAACTTCCTTTGGAACTATACTGATGTCACTTGTCCAAACTGGAATTCCATCTTTAGTTGTTTTAACAATGTATTTAGAATCTTTATCTTTCTTATCAATCTTTATCTCTAAAAGACCTAATCCTAATACTTTGTCAAAATCAATCAACAAGTCATATTTTTCTGAATCAGAAAGATTCTTTTCTTTCATCATATCCCAAATCATTGCTAAAACAGAAGGCATATTTAAATCATCATTAATATATCCTATAAATTTTTCTTGATATTCATTAAATTTACTCGAATGTGATTTCTTCTCACTGTTTGAAAGCTCAACTACTTTCTCATATAGCCTATTTAAAGTATTTTGAGCAAAGTCTATGCTCTCATCGCTAAAGAAAAGTTTTGAACGATAATGAGTTCCAAAACAAAGATAGCGATATGCCAGAGGGCTAATTCCTTTTTCATTTAATGTCTGGAGAGTGACAATATTACCTAAAGACTTGCTCATCTTTCCTTCTTTTAAATTAAGAAATTCTCCGTGCATCCAATAATTAGCTAATGGCTTGTCATATACTGCTTCAGCTTGAGCAATCTCATTAGTATGATGTATAAAGACGTGATCAATTCCTCCACAATGAATATCAAAAGGAATTCCTAAATTTTTAACACCGATAGCCACACATTCAGTGTGCCAGCCAGGAAATCCAACTCCCCAAGGAGAATCCCATTCCATTTGTCTTTTTTCATTTTTAGGACTAAACTTCCACAAAGCAAAATCTGTCTTACTCTTTTTTCCTTTTACTTCTTCAATTCTTGCTTTTGATTCCTTTCTCTCGCTTTCTCCCCAAAGTCTTCCATACTTTTCAAGCTTAGAAGTATTAAAATACACTCCATCCTTAATGACATATGTGAATCCTTTTTTTTCTAATTCTTTAATTAGTTCTATTTGTTCTTTAATAGTGTCAGTTGCTTTAACCCAAACATTCGGCTCAAGAATATGCAAAGACTTAATATCTTTCTTGAAAAAGTCTGCATAGAATTCAGCTATCTCCCAAACTGTTTTCCTTTCTTTCTTAGCTCCTTTTTCCAACTTGTCTTCTCCAGCATCTGAGTCAGAGGTAAGATGCCCAACATCAGTAATATTCATGACATGCTTTACCTTATACCCACCATATTTTAAAACTCTTTTTAAAATATCTTCAAAGATATATGTTCTCATGTTACCAATGTGTGCAAACCAATAAACAGTAGGACCACAAGTATACATTCCTACTTCTTTGTCTTTGATGGATTTAAATTCTTCTTTTTTCCTTGTTAGGGTATTATATATTTTCATTGTTTTGATTATATCCTAATTCTTTTTATTGTTAAAGGTATCTTTCTCCTCTGTCAGGGAACACGGTTACTATATTTACTCCTGGATTTTCCTTGCTTATCTCTCGTGAAACATACATCGCTGCACCAGAACTTGGTCCAACTAGAATTCCTTTTCTAGCAATCTCTTCTCTTGTTTGAAATGCTTTTTCTGCTTCCAAATCATATATCTCATCAATTATTTCAAAATCAATAATTGGTGGGACAAATCCATCCTTTAAAGATCTTAATCCCTCGATTGATTGTCCTTGAATTGGCTGAACTGCAATTATCTTCATTTTAGGAAACTTTTGTCTTAATCTTCTTCCAACTCCAGTAATTGTTCCTCCTGTTCCCATTCCAGCAACAAAATAATCAATCTTTTCCCCTTTCATTTGTTTTATTATCTCTTCAGCTGTTCCTTCAAAGTGGGCTAGGGGATTAAAAGCATTTTCATACTGATTTAAAAAAACAAGATTACCTTCTTTTCTAACCATATTTCTCACATCGTCTATTACAAATTTCCTGTATCTCAAACTTTCAACCAAAATAGTTTCTCCTCCATATGCTTTAATCATCTTTATCTTTTCTGGACTTGTAGTGTCGGGCATAATCACTTTAACTTTATATCCTTTCATTGCTCCGACCATGGCTAAGCCAACTCCTGTATTTCCTGAAGTTGGTTCAATTAAAGTATCTCCTTTTTTTATGATTCCCAATCTCTCTGCATTGTTAATCATATTTAAAGCAATCCTATCTTTGATTGATCCTCCAGGATTAAATCCTTCCATTTTAGCAAAGATGTTTGAACCATTATTTTCTTCAACTTTAATTAATGGAGTGTTTCCAATTTGGTCTAAAAGTGTTTTCATGATTTATATTATTTAACAAAAAATCTCTTCAAAAGAGATTAGTTATATTCGCTTATATTAATTAAAACAAAACTAATCTCTTTAGTCTAAAACTGGACAGCAACAACAAATGTTTAGATTAGCTTTATTCATATGTTTTAATTCTAGCAAAAGATAGTTCATTGTCAAGGATTTTTTATGTTGACATATTTAAATAACAGGTATATATAATAATTACCTTAGCACCTTGAGGAGAGAAGGTTGTTAGGGGTATAGAAGTCCAAAAATTGAGCTGGGATGACCCAAAGTGATGCCGATTGACCATTTGGTTGTTGGTGAGCCAGTTCACTACCTTGAGGATCCTTCTTACCCTGAAGGCCCTCAGAAACCTGATCGATGAAGCAGTAGGAACTCTAGAGAGTTTATGCGACAATCCTCCAGTCCATTCCTGCTGCTTCTAAACTTTACTAAGCTTAAAAGGCTTTTTTTGTTTTATATTGCTTTTTGTTTTAAAAAATACTACAATTATGTATATGGCAAACCTCGTTTTATACAGAAAATACAGACCTCAAACGTTTAAAGACTTTTTTGGTCAAGAACATGTAGTTAAGACAATAATGAATGAAATTTCTTCTGACATGATATCTCATGCATATTTATTTTCTGGACACAGGGGAACAGGGAAAACTACTCTTGCTAGATTATTTGCTAAAGCAATCAATTGCCAGAACAGAAAAGGAGCTGAGCCATGTAATAAATGTCCTTCGTGTTTAGAAATAAATAGCGGAAGAGCAGTAGATTTAATTGAAATTGATGCTGCTTCGAATAGGGGAATTGATGAGATAAGAAGCATAAGGGAAGGAATTAGATTTGCTCCATCATTTTTAAAATACAAAGTCTTAATTCTTGATGTGGCTCATCAATTATCAAAAAATGCTGCCAATGCATTGCTTA
>JAQTRG010000027.1 GCA_028711945.1 Minisyncoccota bacterium | reverse complement strand
GTGAAGAAATATAGCGATAAGATTATCAGTGCTGTTGAACAAAATGATATCGTTGACCCTAAGAATGTTTGGGCAATTAATGTTTGCCTTGCCCATGGACTGAAAGGGATTCCAACTATTTATACAAAGAAATTTATTTGGTTTGCTTCTTTTGTCTCAGAGACAGAAAAGATGGCAATGATTGATGGAAACAATGGATATGAAAGTTTATCAATAAAAGAATTGATTGGAGAAAGAAGGGTAATAATTAATGTTTTGGGACCTGAAAAGACCCAATCAGCTTTTTAATTTTTTAAAAAGATTGGTGGGTCTTTTATTCTTTTAATGCGTCATTGACATAATTAAAATATAGTATATAATTATAAAGTGTTCTTTGAAAACATATAAAATATGGCAGCTTAATTTGATTAGATTTATTGTCTCATCAAACTAGGCTGTCATATTGGCAGTCTTTGGTGATTAAAATGGTTTGTAAAAAAATAGGCAACTTAATTAGTAATTTTGTGGATTGTGCTAGCGGACGTTCTTTGGCGAGGTTAAAATCTGTAATTTCTGACCTTGAACAAAAAATTGAAGCAAAGAACAGAGAGATTAAATACACTCTCTTAGTAAATAATACTATCCGTCATGATATTAACAATTTATTGACTGCTTCTAATGCGTACACAGCCCTTGCTTTAAAGGCTTTACAAGAAGGTAATTATTTAGAAGCACAAGAATTTTTGAAAAAAGATGAGATTTCTTTGGAAAGGGTAAACAATCAAATTTTTTTGTGGAAAAATTATCAAACAGAGGAGCAGCTATGGAGTCCTCTTGATAAAATAGTAGAATATTTCAAAAACTTTGAAACAAATACTCTTAAAATTCAAGTTAATAATGAAATGGGAGACATGAAGATATTTACGAGCTCTTTGTGTCGTAAGGTTGCAGACAATTTAGTCGATAATTCTATTAGGCATGGAGGAGCTACAATAATTGAATTAACTTTTTTAAAAGACCATCGGAATCAAGACCTTCTTTTCCTTATCGAAGATAATGGTACAGGAATCATCCCCGAAGAAAAAGAAAAAATCTTTGAGAAGGGATTTGGCAAAAATACAGGCTGGGGTCTGTTCTTGTCTAGAGAAATTCTAGCGATAACGGGCATTACCATATCCGAAACAGGAGAGTATGGAAGGGGCGTAAGGTTTGAGATAAGAATACCAAAGAGTGCCTACAAAAAATAGTAAACTATATATAATATGGTTTATTTTTTTATAATCATACATTGATTTTTAATCATTTTTGATATAGAATAACATTAGAAGATTCTATTTTTAATAAATATTATGGACGGTATAAATTTTACAAACAAAGCTCAGAAAACATTAATGCAAGCTCAGAATTTAGCAAGAGATATGGGGCAGCAGCATATTGATGCTCTCCATTTACTCCATGCTATGCTTTCTAGCGAAGACAGCATAGTTTTAACCCTTTTGAATAAGATTAATATCGATATTGAAGACTTGGCTAAAAAGGTAAAGAATGGGTTGGGCCAAATACCAGCTTCTAATGAAAACCAATACATGGGTCAGTTTTATTTGACTCAAGACATGGTGAGGGTAATTGATAAGGCCAAAGAAGAATCCATGACCATGGGAGATGAATTTGTTTCTTTAGAACATTTGTTTTTGGGTATTTTGAGCGTGAGGACAATGGCTGGAGATATTTTAGAAAAAGCAACATATTTAAAAATGGTGAATGGTGAAAACAAAGAAAGACTTGATTATTATTCTGCTTTAAAGATATTTAATCAATTAAGAGGAGGAGAAAGAATTACCAGCCCCAATCCAGAATCTAAATACAAGGTATTAGAAAACTATACTAGGAATTTAAATGCTTTAGCTAAAAAAGGAAAGCTTGATCCAGTTGTAGGAAGAGAAGACGAAATCAGAAGATTGATGCAGATTTTGTCTAGAAGAACCAAGAACAACCCAGCATTATTAGGAGAACCTGGAGTTGGAAAAACAGCTATTGTTGAGGGACTAGCCCAAAGAATTGTTAAAGGAGATGTTCCAGAAAGCTTGAAAGACAAAGAAGTTATTAGTCTTGATCTGGGAGCAATGATTGCTGGGACTAGATACAGAGGAGAATTTGAAGAAAGAGTCAAGTTATTATTAAAAGAGGTAAAAAGGGGAGAAGGAAAATATATATTGTTTATCGATGAGCTTCATACTCTGATTGGTGCTGGTTCAGCTGAGGGAGCTATTGATGCATCTAATTTATTAAAGCCAGCTTTGGCTAGGGGAGAATTAAGAGCAATCGGTGCTACAACTTTAAAAGAATATCAGAAATATATTGAGGCAGACGCAGCGCTAGAGAGAAGATTCCAGCCAATCTATGTTGTCGAGCCATCAGTTGAGGACACTATATCTATTTTGAGAGGAATTAAAGAAAAGTATGAATTACATCATGGTCTAAAGATTAAGGATTCAGCTTTGATTGCTGCTGCTGAACTTTCATCAAGATATATTACTGATAGATTTTTGCCAGACAAAGCAGTTGATCTCATGGATGAAGCTTCTTCTGCTTTAAGGCTTGAGATTGAATCAAATCCAGTAGAATTAGAAAACTTAAATAAAGAAATACAGAAATTAGAAATAGAAAGAGAAGCTTTGAAAAGAGAAGTCTTAGCTTCAAGCCCCAAGGAAAGAGAATCGATAGATAAGAGAAATAGAGTAATAACAAGAGAGTTAGCAGAATTGACTGAAAAAGCCAATGCTTTTGCTATGAGATGGAAAACAGAGAAAGAGACGATTGATAGCCTTAAAGATTTAAAAGGAAAGATAGAAAAAAACAAATATCAATTAGAAAAGCTTTTGAAAGATGGAGATTTGCAAAAAGCAGCAGAAATAAAATATGGAACTTTGCCTGACTTATTCACTAAATTAAAAAAACAAGAAGATAGGCTAGAAAGGCTTCAAAAAAAGAACAGAATATTGAAACAAGAAATTGGACCAGAAGAAATTGCAAGAGTCGTCTCAAGGTGGACAGGCATCCCAGCCATGAGACTTATGGAATCAGAATCTTCTAAGCTAGAAACCATGGAAAAAGCTTTAGGCAAGAGAGTGATTTCTCAAGAAGAAGCTATCAAGGCTGTTTCTAATGCTATCAGACGTTCTAGAGCAGGCATCTCAGAAGAATCAAGACCATTAGGCTCATTCTTGTTTCTAGGCCCTACTGGAGTTGGCAAAACAGAAACTGCAAAAGCTTTAGCAGGATTCTTATTCAATGACGAGAATGCCATGATTAGGGTAGATATGTCTGAATACATGGAAAAGTTTGATGTTTCAAAAATGATAGGAAGCCCTCCTGGATATGTTGGGTATGAAGAAGGAGGACAACTAACAGAAAAGGTTAGAAGAAGGCCATATAGCGTGATTCTTTTAGATGAAATAGAGAAAGCACATCCAGAAGTATTTAATATCCTTCTTCAAGTATTGGAAGATGGTAAATTAACTGATTCTAAAGGAAGAGCTGTTTCATTTAAAAATACTATATTAATAATGACTTCAAATGTTGGTTCAGATATTATCGCTAAAGAAGCTCCTTTAGGATTTGTTGACGACGGAAAGATTTCGCAAAGAGAAGGACTAAAAGACAAAGTACAGGGAGCCTTAAAAGAAAAGTTCAAACCAGAGTTTTTGAATAGGATTGATGAAATAATTATATTTGATTATTTGGGAGCAGAAGAAATTAAGAAAATAGTAGATTTGGAATTGAATAAAGTTCAGGAAAGATTGAAGAAAAAGGATATTAAAATTAATGTTTCAGAAAAAGCTAAACAATCATTAGCCAGACAAGGATTTGATCCTAATTTAGGAGCAAGACCATTAAAGAGAATAATTCAGAAGCTGATTCTTAATCCAATGGCTTTGCAAATTGTTACTGGAGACATTAAAGATGGCGACGTTATTTCAATTGATGCAGATAAAGATCAAATCAGCTTAAAGACTATTTCTACAAAGAAAAAAGTGCTGGCTAAGGTAAGATGAAAGAAAAAGCAACTCAATATGCAATCATTATCTTAATAAGCATCTTGGGAGGCATGATTTCTGGATGGATGGTTTTCAAAGATCCTAAGTTTTCTCCGATTCAAGTAATTAATAAAGAAGACAAGATATATATCCAAGAGAATTCAGCCTTAGAAGCAATGATTAAAGATGTAAAAGATTCTGTTGCAGGGGTACAAAGCAATTATTTGGATAATAGTGTTAATGGTTCTGGATTTATTCTAACTGATGATGGGCTGATAGTTACTCTTGCTGAAAACATCCCTTTAAACTCTAAATCAGATATTTATATCAAGGGCGAAGAGAATGTTTCATATCAAGTACTTAAAAGAGACTTGGTAAATAATTTAGCCTTAATCAAATCAAACAAAAACAATCTTTCAACGAGAGGATTTTTGGATTCAGAGATTATCTTGGGAATGAGGATTTTCATAGTATCTCAATCATATGACTATAGTTCGGGCAAGTTTTTTGCTTCAATTAATGAGGGAATCATTAAAAGTATTAACGAAGAAAAGATTAAGACAAATATCTTTGAAATAAACAGAGTAGAGGGAAGTCCAGTGTTTAATATCGAAGGAAAAGTAGTTGGATTAGCCTACAAAGATGTAAATAATTTTGTTAGTATCATTCCAATCTCAAAAATTAAAGAATTTGCAGGGATATAAACTATTGACTTAAATTTTAGATGGGGTATATTAAATATATACACGCCCCAGCCAGCCGAAAGGTCCGTTGGGGTTTTTTGTTAAATAATATCTATTGCTGGGTCGCGTGATGCATTTAAAACTTTAGATTGGGAGAGATAAAGAAAAGGGTAGATAAATTTAGTTTGATTTGATAGAATGGTATTAATATAAATAAATTTTATAAATTATGGAAAAAGGAAAAGCAGGAAAAGAAAATTTAGCTTTTATAGATGGTCAGAATTTATATATGGGAACCATGTCGGATAATCCTAAATGGGAGATTGATCTTTTAAAATTTAGAAAATATTTAACTCAAAAATATAATGTACAAAAAGCTTATTATTTTTTAGGTTTTCTTAATGAAGATTATCAAGAACTTTACGATGAAATACAGGAGGCTGGTTTTATTTTGAAATTTCGTGAACATAGCTCAGTCATGATCGGGAAGAAGAAAGGCAATGTTGATTCTGATATTATTTTTGATATTATGAAAAGAATTTATAAGAAAGAACTGTTTGATAAGATAATTTTAGTATCTGGAGATGGAGACTATAAAATGTTAGTAGATTTTTTGATTGAGGAAGGTAAATTTAGAAAAATTTTATTTCCCAACAAAGGCTTTGCTTCTTCTTTGTATAAAAAAATAACTAGAGTTTATTTTGATTATTTGATTAATATCAAGCATCTTATAAAAAGATAATAAAAAAAAGGGGGCCTGTTAAGGGACCCTTTTGTCTTTATGTCTATTTTATACCACGATATTTAAATCTTTGTCAAATAGATTATACCGGGTCGTCCATGACACACTTAGAACTATGAATTGGGAGGAGACAGGGGAAGATCTAGTTAGTTTTGACTAAATAGTGCTTTTTAAAATTTCGCATTTTTAAAATAGGTGCTATAATAAAATTAATATAATTTCATATTTATTTTTATGGGAATTTCTGTAAGAAATCTTTTAGCTTCTATTTTAATTATCTCGGGACTAATAATAGTATTTTTTGATATTCTTTCTTCATATTATTATTTTACCGCTCAGAAAGAATTTCCTCAGGTTTTTGCTAGTCCAACAGTTTCAACAACTGCGCAAACTCAACCCTCTGTTCTTAGCGCGCAGGAACAGGTTGGTAATATAATTAAGAATCAATTAAAAGAATTGGTTCCCGAAAATACAATTACTCAATTATTAAACATGTCTTCTTGGATTATGTTTGCTTCTTTCTTGCTGTGGGCAGGG
>JAQTRG010000026.1 GCA_028711945.1 Minisyncoccota bacterium | reverse complement strand
CATCATGGTCATTGCTGCTGGATTTGATTATCTAACATCAGCAGGAGACATATCTAAGCTTTCTAGTGCAAAAAAAAGATTCTTATCTACTGCTTTTGGGCTGGTATCACTTTTTGGTTCATATATAATTTTGAATACTATTAATTCAGAATTACTAAATGTTAATATCAATAATCTTGCTTGCGAAGAAGGTATTGTTGTTAAGACAGACAAAGGGTCAACAGCTTGTATCCAGGAATCAACACCAAATATCCCCTACAAAATAGAATCTACGACTTCATGGAATTTTAAACCTGATTCAGCGACTAAGGTGTATAAAGTATATGCTTATTCCGACGTTAATTATGGGGGGACGATAACAGATGTTCCTCTTGATGGTTCGATTCCTAGCTCATCTAAATCTGTTTTTATAATATTCAGGAAGCTGGGGCTATATCTTTATGATGATACAGGATTAAAACCAACATCAGCTAATCCATACCCTTTCTTTACTGACAAGAATATTCCTGATCTTAATTTAGATAAACTTGATAACCAGATTGGTTCAATAGATAATTTGTCATCGCCTCCTAGTTTGGTATATCAGGCGATAGTATTCACTGGCTCTAATTATAGCGGAAGATGTTCACAGATAATTGGTGGACAGTCGGTTTCAAACTTATCCTCTGCAGAAGGATCATATTATGGCCCTACGATAGGGGCGGATACACTTTCTTCTCTTATTGTTTTTAAATCAGACAATAGCACGGAGCCAAGGGGCAAGGTAGAATTTTGTGATAAGATTAATTGTCCGAGTGGTTCAGTTGTTTGCACAATAGAAAATGATGCTGGACAGATTTTTTCTGAATACGATGGGTTTTCTTTAGGAGCATGCAAGCCACCAGATGGAGGGACGATACTTTCTTTTAGGTTTAGTGGCAATATAGGAGTAGTTATTAGAAGCTCCCTAGGAAACTGTGCTTATTGGAATAGCAACAGTCCCGATCTTAGCCCTGGCAATCTTAAAGCAACATTAATAGAATCGCCAGTTTGTCCTCAATGCCCTATTGGAACAGAAAAACCACAGGGATATATAATTTTTCCTATTGATTAAAAAAATGAACTACAAACTTTTATCAACAATTATTTTTCTTTCTTTCTTCTCCTTGTCCCCTGCCCACGCATTGATTACTACTTTTTCAGGAGACTCTGCAACAGAATTAATAATCTATCTTTTTAATATAGGAATAACAGTTGGAAGTTTTCTTGCAGTAATCATGTTAGTTTTGGCAGGTGTTGATTATATGACTTCAAGCGGAGAGGAAGGAAAGATGGATCAAGTTAGAAAGAAAATACAGAATATAGTTTTTGGATTAGTTATTCTTTTTGGTTCATATATGATTTTGAATACAATTAATCCTCAATTAACTCAAGTTAGTTTAGATAAATTACCTGTATCAGTTGTCGAGCCTTTAGTCGTTCCTCCAGATAAGGGAGTCTATTTGTACAAAGAAGATGGAATCACTAAAATGGTCTTAACCAAAACAAATGCTTTTATCCCAGATAGTTTTGTAACTAAATCTATTAAATTTGAGAATCCAGACAATTTTGATTTTGGAGCAATTTTATTTAACAAAGGAAATCTTGAAGATAGGTGTTCGTGGGTAACTAGTGATTTGGCTGACATTGGTTCTTCTTCGGGAGATCAGAACAATCCACCAATTAAAGGCGGAAAACTTGGGTCGGTATTGATTTTTAAGATGCCAAAATCATCTTCTGCTCCATCAGTTACTTTTTTTAATAATATAGATTGCAAAGAAAAATCAGAAGAATATGGAAAAAAGCCTGTAGGTAAAGATTGGTCTTGCACTGTAAATGGAAGTGGAAATATTTCAGAAGTATGTCCTAATTTTGTAGGAGGTGTAATTTCCATGAAGATAAACGGAGGAGGTGGAGTTATATTAAAAGACAAAACTAAAGAAAATATAGATGCAAGGTGCCATTTTTTTCCTAAGCCAGTTTATTCAGACTGTGTTAATGTGATTAAATATAGTTATGTCTATAATCCTAGTTTTGAAGCATTAAAAGAATTTAGTCCTAAATCATTTACTATTCTTCCCATGATTAACGAGGGCGTTATGAAGGTTGACCCAATCATCCAATGAAAGCGTCTCAGCTCTTTGCTCAGGTTCAATGCCAATCTTTTTAAGACAAGAACTTGCCTCTTCCCTGCTTATCCTAAGCCCATTGCTTAAATTATTAATCAGCTGTTTTCTTGGATGAGAAAAACCAGCTTTAACCACTTTGAAGAACGAATCGTTCTTTTTTATTCCTTTTGGAGTTATTTGGATAAGAGCGCTATCAACTTTAGGCTGAGGGGAAGAACATCCTTTGGAAACTTTAAATAGTGTTTTGGGGTCAGCATAGTATTGAACAGATACTGACAATATGGACATGTGTGGTGGCTTGGAACAGATTCTTTCAGCAACTTCTTTTTGAATCATTAAAAAGATGTCATTGGGTTTGTTGTCTGCTTCCAGTAGGTTTCTGATTAGTATTGACGTTAAATAGTATGGGATGTTGGCTACTACTTTGTATTCTTTTAGTCCTTTTATATCAAGCTTGTTGTTTTTAAAAAGCTGGAGAACGTCAGCTTCAATTACTTCAAGGTTTTTAATGTTAAGATCTTTTAGTCCATGGGCTAATATACTGTCTTTTTCTATACATACCACTTTTTTAGCTTTTTTAACTAATTCAAGGGTAATAGAACCTTCCCCTCCTCCTATTTCTAGGATTGTTTCTTTTTTTCCTATTTGAGCTGAATCAACAATCTTTCTTACTTGATTTTGATCCTTTAAAAAGCTCTGCCCTAAGAGCTTTTGTAGCTGTGTTTTTCTTGTGGAGAGATTTCTTGACATATGGGTATTAAGGTCTAAAATATAGATATTCTTAGGTTTATTAGATTACTTATTAATACGCAGGGTTTTTAATAGAAATTCTGTAATTAAGGCTTATTCTTATCAAAAATACAATCAAAGATTGGATTGGAACTATGCGAGAAAGAAGGGTGATATGCCTCTTTTTCTTGTTTTTAGGCCTTTTAGGCATATTATTTGTCATAAAGGGAAGCAAGACTTCTAATACATCGATTTCAAGGCTACAAAGCAATTTTATCAATATTGAGGCCTCTTTTCAACCCATTGCTAATAATATCATTATGGAGCAAGGCAAAGTGATTAGCGCCATATCTTCTCCTCTATTTGTATCTTCTCAGACATTAGGGTCATTGTTTGATGACGAAATTTCTTCAAGTGAAGAAAAGTATATCATTAAACACACGGTAGCGAAAGGGGAAAGTTTGTCAGGGATAGCAGAAAAATATAATATATCAGTAGAAACAATACTCCTAGCCAATGAACTTGTAAGCAACAATATTCAACCTGGCCAGGAGCTTTTAATTTTACCGATTAATGGAATCCTTCACATGGTAGAAAAAGGAGAAACAATTGATACGATTGCTAAAAAATATAGCGCCAACAAAGATGAGGTTATTGAATATAACGCTTTAGATGTCAGTGGAGATATATATATCGGAGATGTTGTAATTATTCCTAATGGAAAGACGCCAAAAGTTGTTAAAACAACGCCTGCTGCTACTCCAACCTATGCGCAAGTTGTTCTTCCTAATTCATATTTGATTGTCCCAACGATAGGGATAGTATCTCAAGGAGCTCATTACTCATATACTAACAGTGGAAAGGCATATTACACAGCGATAGATATTTCTAATCAGATTGGAACGCCTGTCGTTGCAGCAGCTGGAGGCCAGGTTCAAATTATGAAAAATAAATGGCCATACGGGAACTATGTAACAATACTTCATTCTAATGGAGTGGTAACCCTATACGCCCATTTAAGTTTCTTCAGCAGAGAGTTGGTTCCAGGAGCAAATGTTTCTCAGGGCCAAGTTATCGGGTACATGGGCAATACCGGAAGAGTTGTTAAGGCAAATGGAGGGATAGGATCTCATTTACACTTTGAAACCAGAGGAGCTTCTAATCCATTAACTAAATTTGGAAGAGGCAGTGCAATATCATATTAAAAAATGCTGAACTAGGGTTCAGTTTTTTGATGCAAAAAAGAGGGGGAATCCCCTCTTTTTTATCTACAGCTATTGCAAGCTTTAGCTTCTGGCAAGGCTACTAATCTTTCTTCTTCAATCTCTCGACCGCAGTGTTCACACTTTCCGTATGCGTTATTCTCCATTTTATTTAGTGAAGAATTAACAGATTTAAGGTCTTCTTCTAAAGCGCGTTCTACTCCTAAAAGGTTTTCATATTCTTCAACCTCATCGCTGCTTTCTTCTAGGCTTTCTTCCATTTGAGGGTATTTAGTTTCCCAGTTGTTGCTACTTTTCTTTTCAGCAAAGCCTTTTAATTGTTCTTCTATGTCCCTTTTCTTTTTGAGTAAGTCTGCTTTTCTTTGGTTTATAAAATCTTGTGTCATATTATATTGAATAATTTTAATAATCCTAAAACTACTATTAGTAGTATCAAAACAATAACAGCTCTTATCAATAGTTTAAATTGTCTTTTCTTTTTGTCCATTATTTTATTTTTTCTTCGATTTCAGCTAATTCTTTTTTAATCTGCCTTACCAGAATTGCAACTTTTTGATAATTTTCCTTGATAAGATTTCTCGCCTCGCCAAGGTCTTTTAGCTTGTCTTCGATATCCCACCTGTCTTTTTCTAGGTTTCTTCTGCTGTCTTCGGCTGCCCTCCTTTTGTTTTCAATATCTCTCATAACAATATCGTCCTTAGTCTCTTTTTGTCTTTTCTCTAATAATCTAATTTCATCTTCTACTGTTTTTTCTTTTAGAACAATTTCAGACAGACGTCTTTCAGTCTTGTCAGATATTTTTGTATTCTCAAACATTCCCTTTTTTATGTTTTCTATCTCCCCTTCTAAGGGTACAAGTTTTTTAGCAAGATCTTCTTTGGCTTGTCCAAGAATGATTTTATTTCTGTCTTTTTGTAGTATTTCTAAGTTTTGATTCAAATCTTTTTCTCTTGCTAACACTTTTTCGCAATTCAAATCACACTCTCTTATCTGTAGTTTCAATGATTTTATTTCATCTTCTCTTTCGTCTTTTTCTTTTTCAATAATAGTTCTCTCTTCTTCTATCTTCCATCTGTCTTTTTCTATAGCTCTTTTGTCTTCAGTTGTTGCAGCTGAGATTTCTCTTTCTTCTATCCCCTTTTTGACTTCGTCTAGCCCCTTTTTCTTTTCAAGAACGATGTCTAGTTTTTTTCTTAAATTATCTATTTGTTCATTAATCTCAGCCTTTCTTTTATCAAAAGGAGCCTTTTCTTCGCTTATGCTTTTCAAAGCATCTTCTACCTCAAAAGTTTTTTCTGCGATAATTCTTAGCTCTTCTTCTTTTTCATCTTTTGCGATTTTTTCTTTTGGTTCAGATTTTTCTAATTCAATAGCAGTATCTGGGACTTCTTCTGGCTCTTCTAGCCCAAGTTCTTTTGCGCTAGGCAATATCTTTGGGATTTCTATTTCTTCTTCTGGTTCTATTTCAGGTTCAGGGATTGGTTTAGGCTCTTCTGTCTCTGGCTCTAAATCTAATTCAAGTTCAGATTCTAAATTAAGCTCAGGCTCTTCTGTCTCGGGGCTTGCTTCAGGAGTTGTTTCAACCGTTAAGATTTCTTCTTGAGAATTTTCTTCCTTTGCTGTTTCTTCGATTTCAGCTATTTCTTTTTTAATTTGTCTTATCAAAATAGCAACTCTTTGATAGTTTTCTTTGATAAGATTCTTTTTTTCTTCAAAAGTTTTTAGCTCATCTTCAGTGCTCCATCTGTCTTTTTCTAGGTTTCTTCTGCTGTCTTCGGCTGCTCTCCTTTTGTTTTCAATATCTCTTAAAGAAGATTCATCTTTAGTCTCTTTCTGTTTTTTTTCTAATTTGTTAATGTCATTTTCTGCAGTTTTTTCTTTTAGAACAATTTCAGATAGACGTCTTTCAGCATCATTTACAACTTTTGTGTTCTCAAACATTTCTCTCTTTATACTCTCTGCTTCCGCTACTAACGGTTCAAGCTTTTTAGCAAGCTCTTCTTTGGCTTGGTTTGAGATAATTTGATCTCTATCTCTTCGTAACGTAATTAATTCTTGGTTAAGAGCCCTTTCTTTTGCTAATAGTTCTTCGCAACTTGAATCACACTCTTTTA
Source organism: Minisyncoccota bacterium (assembly GCA_028711945.1). Lineage (GTDB taxonomy): Bacteria > Patescibacteriota > Minisyncoccia > Minisyncoccales > Minisyncoccaceae > JAQTRG01. Next base: position 415 of record JAQTRG010000026.1, on the reverse strand, counting down.
TCTCTAGTTTTAATGATTTTATTTCGTCTTCTCTTTCATCTTTCTCTTTCTCAACAGCAGCTCTTTCTTCTTCTATCTTCCATCTGTCTTTTTCTATAGCTCTTTTGTCTTCGGTTGTTTCTGCTGCAGCTTCCTTCTTTTCCATTCCTTTTTTGACTTCGCTTAATACATTTTTTTGTTCAAGAACAATATCTAATTTTTTTCTTAAATTATCTATTTGTTTGTTAATCTCAGCTTTTCTTTTTTCAAAAGGAGCTTTTTCTTTGCTAATGCTTTTTAAAGATTTTTCAATCTCAAAAGTTTTTTCTGCGATGGCTCTTAATTCTTTTTCGTCATCTTCTTTAGTGGTTTCTTCCTTTGATTCAGCAATAGCGTTTGAAACATTTTCAGTTTCTTCTGTTTCTTCTAGCCCAAG
>JAQTRG010000025.1 GCA_028711945.1 Minisyncoccota bacterium | reverse complement strand
ATTAAAAGGCTTTATCGTTCAAAAGAAAATAGAATGATTTTTGGAGTTTGTGGTGGGCTTGGTGAGTATTTTGAAATAGACCCATTAATTGTAAGAATACTTTTTATTCTTTTGTCTTTGACTGGGGGAACTGGAATAGTTTTGTATTTTGTCCTTGCTATTATAGTCCCCAATGAAGGAGAAAGGAAAAATGGAACAAAAAAGATTTAATAGGAGAAACTCAAGAAAGAACACAAGAGCTAGCTAAAGAAATGAAAAAGAACGGAGTATGGATAAAGAATGCTAGAAATATATTTGGATTAGTAATTATTCTTATCGGTTTAAACCTTCTTTTCGAGCAGATTTTTAATTATAGTCCTTTTGCTTGGATTAATTGGGGAATATTTTGGTCTGCAGTAATTATCGTTCTTGGCATGAGATTAATCTTTAATAATAAAGATTAAAAATGAACAAAAAAAATAAAGAAATTGTTAATTGTGAATTTAACAAGGTTTTCCTTGGAATTTTTGTTGTTGTGTTCGGATTAATAATTTTACTTAATAATCTTAGCGTAATTGATTTAAATGTTAATATGTGGCTTGTTTGGCCCATATTTATAATATTTTTAGGTCTTTCCTTGTTTACCAAGAAAGATGTTATCTCTACAAGCGTTGGACTTATTGTTTCAGTAATGACCGTTGTTCTAATTTGTGTTTCATTGTTCGGAGCAAAAGCAGAAGATGTAAACAATGGAATTAATAGTTTCCCTATAGTTGTAAGTTCTGCAATGGAAATTGAAAAAGCTAGGATACAAATTGATTCAGGAATGGGCGATGTTTCTATCTATGGAGAAAGAACAGAAAATCTTATCCAGGGAACGCTTTCAACTAATTTTGCAAAAGTGACAACTGAATCAGAAACAATTAACAATGTGCAAGATGTTAATGTTATTGTTGAGGGAAATAATAAATGGAAAGGTTCTCTTAAAAATGAATTGAGCTTGGGAATTAGCAAAGATACTCTTTTAGATTTGGTATATAATAGCGGAGCTTCTATTAATAATCTTGATTTGAGCGAACTTAAGGCAGAGTCAGTTGTTATCCGTACTGGAGCGTCAAGCCTTAATCTTAAAATAGGAGACATTATTAATGAATCAAATGTATCCATAGAAGCAGGAGCAAGTTCTATTGTTATTAATCTTCCTAAATCAATAGAGGCAAAGATTTTAGTCGAATCAGCTCTTTCTTCAAAAGAATTAAACGGATTGAGCAGTGTTGGAGATAATATTTATAAAACATCTAACTATGATTTGGGAAAGAAAAAAGTAGATATAACCATAAAAGCAGGGATGGCAAGCATTGTTGTCAATTGGTACAATCCAGTGAAGAAATCCCTAGTCAATCTTTATTATTACAAATCTTCTGATGATAAAGAGGTATCATGTGATAATGATTTTGTTCTCCCTGTTAAGAGAGATGTTTTAGAAGGAGAGAATATGATTAAAGATGTTATAGAATTATTAATACAAGGCAAGTTGACTCAAGAAGAAAAGAATCAAGGATTTACAACAGAATTTCCCAATAAAGATTTTAAATTAAATAGTGCAAATCTTTCTGATAAAGGCGTGCTTACTTTGAATTTTACCGAAGTCCCAGGATTTACAACAGGAGGGTCTTGCAGGATGGGATTGCTTGCAAGTGAAATAATTAAAACAGCTGAACAATTTCCTCAGGTAAAAGAAGTAGTTATTGAACCAGAATCATTATTCCAGCCATAAAATATGAAGATTTCTTTTCATGGCGCTTGCAGAGAGGTCACAGGTTCTTGCATCTTAGTTGAAGCAGGAAATGTTAAGTTTCTTGTTGATTGCGGTTTATTCCAAGGGGAAAGTTTTGAAAAGAATTACGAAGATTTTTCTTTTGATGCAAGAGAGATTAATTTTGTTCTTTTAACTCATGCTCATCTTGACCATTGTGGAAGATTTCCTAAGTTGTATGAGAATGGATTTAGAGGAAAGATTTATTCAACTATGCCCACAATGGATTTGTCAGAGGTTATAATAGCTGATGCTCTTAAGGTTTCTAGGCAAGAAGGGAGAGAGCCACCAGCAACGTTTTTTACAGAAGATGATATTAAATTTTTAATGAGATTATTTGTGCCTGTTAGCTATGGAGAAGAAAGGAAGGTGAGCGAGAACATCTCTGTTAGATTAAGGGACGCTGGGCATATTCTTGGTTCTTCTATTTTTGAAGTATTAATTAAAGAAGATGGCGAAGAAAAGAAGCTAGTTTTTTCTGGCGATTTAGGCAACCCTCCAGCTTCGATTGTCAATGACCCAGATATTATCTCTGGAGCAGATGTTGTTTTTATTGAATCAACATATGGAGACAGGATGCATGAATCTAAGCAAAAAGGAAAAGACACCTTGAAACAGAAAATTCTAGAAACTATTTCTAAAGATGGAGTATTGATTATTCCAATCTTTGCAGTTGAAAGAACGCAAGAGATATTATATGAGCTTAACTCTATGATTGAGAATAAAGAGATTCCTTTTGTCCAGATATTTTTAGACAGCCCGCTCGCGATAAAAGTAACAGGGATTTACAAAAAGTATTATGAGTTTTTTGACAAAGAAGCTAATAATTTAATTAATTCAGGAGACGACATCTTTGAATTTTCAGGATTGTCTCTTTCAAGGACTCCTGAAGAATCTATATTTGCGCAAAAAGCTTCTACTCCTAAAGTGATTCTTGTTGGCAGCGGCATGTTTGAAGGCGGAAGAATTAATAGTTATCTTAAGAGATATTTAAAACATTCATTTACTACAATTTTAATAATTTCTTTTCAAACAGAAGGTTCTTTAGGAAGAAAGCTTATCAATAATGAAAAGACTATTGACATCGAAGGAAAAATAATTGAAAATAATGCAGAGACATGCCTTGCCACTTCTTTTTCTTCACACGGCGATCAAGCTTTTCTTACAGAATGGATAGATTTGATTAAAAATCCAAAACCAAAGAAGATTTTTGTTAATCACGGAGAAGAAGAATCAAGTATTACTTTGGCTAGGGTTATTAGCAAGGCTACAAACAAAGATGTCATAGTTCCTAATTATGGAGAAATTTATACATTATAATAAATAATAAAATTATGAACAATTTAGAAAAAAATATAACAAAAAATGTATTAATCTTAGGCCTGTGTTTTATTATTGGATTAAGCATTGTTTCGTATACAATGTTTCAGATAAAAACAATAGATAATACGTTGAGCGTAACAGGTTCAGCTAAACAGACTGTTATGTCTGATAAAGTTAAATGGAGTGCAAGCTTTACAAGGAATGTTTACGCTTCTCAATTAAAAGAAGGATATTCTCAAATGAAAAATGATGAAACTATTGTTGCTAAGTTTTTTAAGGACAATGGAATAACTGATGAGGAATTGGTAATTTCTCCTGTTTCAATGCAGAAGCAGTATGTTTATGAAAAAACAGGAGCTCCTGATGAGTATGATCTTGTCCAGAATGTTTCTATTAGTTCTAATGATATTCTAAAGATTAAAAATCTTTCCAAAAACATTGAAACCATTATTAATCAAGGAGTGATTTATTCAGCATATTCTCCAGAATATTATTATACTAAGTTGCCTGAGATGAGAGTCAGCCTTTTGCCAGAAGCAATGAAGGATGCTCAAGAAAGAGCAAAAAGCATAGCAGAGAGTACTGGCAAGAAAGTAGGCTCTTTGAAATCAGCTAGCATGGGAGTAGTCCAAGTTATGCAGCCTAATTCGATAGAAATATCTGATTATGGAAACTATGATCTTTCTACAGTAGAGAAAGAGGTGATGATAACAGTTAAGGCGTCATTTATTCTAAAATAAGAAAACTAGGGGCTAGACCCCTAGTTTTTCTTTTCTCCAGATATTTACAAAGTATTCAAAGTTGTTTTTTATCTTTTTGATTGTTTCTTCTTTTGATAATTTGTTTTGGTAGTATTCTTTTAATGGTTCTAGGAATATTGTTCTTCCGATTGCGAAACCGATTATGTTGTTTATCGAAGAAGCTTGTTTGAGCCATTTTTCAACCAAATCTTTGTCTTCTCCTCTTCCCAGTACAATTATTTTCTCTTTGCTATTCATTAGCTTGATGATTTCAAGCCATTCTTCTCTTTGATAGCCTTCCATTTTCCAGATATTAACTTTAACAAAGTTTTTTATTTCTCTTATCGCTATAATTGTTTTTTCCAAACGTTTTTCTTTTGAAGGGATTAATAGTTCTAAAATTAGCTTGTAGTCGTTTTTTTCACAGAATTGGCTTAATTCGTAGAGCTTTTTTAATTGAGCTGTATTGTTTTTGTCAGCATCATATTTAATCAGCACCTTAACAAAATCAGGATTTATTTCTTTAATGTGCTGTCTGAATTCTTTTCCATATTCAAAATCTAATTCATTTTGTCCGCTTTTTTCAACAGGGATGACGAGAATGGTTTTTGTGTTCTTTGCCTGTTCTATTATTTTTTCACCAAACCTTTCATCAACAAGAATGCCAAAGCTGTTTTTGTCTTCTTGGGTAGAAACAAAAGACATAAAACTTTCAAAGATAATATCTTTAAGTTCTTTGATTTTTTCTTCTTGAATGCTGTTGAGTTTTTCAACGTTAAGAATATCTTTGATAAAAGATGATCTATGATCAAAAGGAAGTATTATTAATTCGTTTTCCATATAATTATATTATCATTTTAAGAGTTTGGCCTCAAGTGGTTGCATGTGTTATAATCAAGGCATGAAGAAGATATATATTCTTGGATTTTTAATAATCGCTTCTTTATTTTTTTTGTTAAGCCAAAGAGTTTTAAGCGTTAAATCAATTGAAAATAATTCTCAGGCAGTAAACGAGGAAAACAAGGAAGAATATGTGCCAAGTAAAATACTATTTGTTGGAGATATGATGTTTGATAGAGGAGTTGAAAGCATAATGAAAGATTTTGGCTTTGATTATCCAGTGGACATGATTAAGGATTTTGCTTCAAAATTCGATTATTTGGTTGGTAATCTTGAGGGACCGATAAATGAAAAACCAAAAGAATTTACCGATGAATCAATGAAGTTTTCATTTGATAAGGGAATTTTAGAATCATTAAAAACAGCAAACTTTAAGGTTTTGTCTTTGGCTAATAATCATACCTTGAATATGGGAGAAGACGGGCTTGAAGAGACAAAAAGTATTTTAACAGAAGCTAGTATTAATTTTGTAGGAGACCCGATAGAATGTGATGCAGATTATATTTTTCAAAAAGATGGAGTGACTTTTTATAGTGTTAATACGACATTTCCAATGAATTGCAGCGATAGCGATATTACTGACTGGATTGAAGCTACTAAGTTCTATAACCCAGAATCTATTTTTGTAGTTCTGATGCACTGGGGAGAAGAGTATAAAAACAAGAGTTCAAAGACAGAGCAAGATTTAGCTCATAAAATGATTGATGCTGGGGCAGACATTGTAATAGGAGGTCATCCTCATGTTGCTCAAGAAATAGAGATATATAATAATCATTTAATCTTTTATTCTCTTGGCAACTTTATCTTTGATCAGTATTTTTCAAAAGAAACACAAGAAGGACTAGCTGTTGGGCTAGAAATATATCCTGACAAAAAGGTTTTTAATCTCTATCCAATCAAGAATAGAGTCTCTCAGCCCAGGCTAATGGATGGAGAGGAAAAACAAGCATTTCTTGATAATCTAGCGAATAATTCAAGTGAATCGATAAGAGAGTCGATAATCCAAGGGAAAATAGAAATTAAAATATGAAGAAGAAAAAAGTTCCATATATAATATTAGCTATAGCTATCTTTTTAGCAATTTGCGCTTCTGTTTTTATAAACACATACAAGGGAAGCATTAATTTAAATGGATTTTCTATTTCTAATCCAGCTTCAGATAATTGTATAAATAATGGTGGAAAGCTAGAAATTAAAAAAAGAGGAGATGGAGGAGAATATGGAGTTTGTTTTTTAGAAGATAATCGTCAATGCGAAGAGTGGTCTTTAGTCAAAGGAGAATGTCCTAAAGCAGGAGTTAAAGTTACTGGTTATATCACTGAAGCTGCTGTTTACTGTGCTGTGCTTGGAGGAGAATACAAAATCTCTGATGAAAGCAACACAGAAACAGAAAATGGAACATGTTCTTTCTTTAACGGAAATGTTTGCAATGTTTGGGATCTTTATAATGGCAAATGTGAAAAAGGAGTAATTGATTTTACTGTTTATAATAACAGCAAATTTAATTTTTCATTGAAATTTCCAAACTCATGGAAAGATAATTATGAAGTAAAAGAATCTCAAGATAAAGATACAACTTCTTTGACTTTTTCAAAGTCAGGAATAGATGCTTTTAAGATAATTGTTATCCCTGAATCTTTGTGGAAAATTGACTCAAGAAAATTAGAATATATAGGAAGATATGAAGATAATCTATTTATATTGGTTCCTTTACAAGAAAATGATTTGTCAGGTGAGATTGAGAGAATTAAAAAAACATTTACAATAACTAAGCCATATATTTTTTCTGAAGAATCAAAAGAAAATGGAGCTAACTATACCGTTGAAGTCAAGTATCCTTATTTGGGAGCTGTTGATGATATGAAGGTAAATGTTGATATTAATAATTTTATTGGCAATATAATAACTAATTTTAAAGAGCAGGTTTCAAAACCTGATGCATGGAAGGGAAGCAATACTCTTAAGATTTTTTATGACCCATATGAAATTAACAAAGGCTATATCAGCTTGAGGTTTGAAGTTGCAGAATATACAGGAGGAGCCCGTCCATTAATAACTTCATATAGTTTTAATTATGATTTAAAAAATAGGAAGATACTTAACCTTTCTGATATTTTTGATTCAAGCAAAAACTATATCCAAATGATTTCAGATAAATCAATACAATATTTATTGAAATTAAATGAAACAGAAAGTTTTAGCGACAAAGAATGGATAGAAGAAGGAGCAAGCCCTATTAAACAGAATTACAAGATATTTACATTTAATAAAGATGCTATTGTTTTCTATTTTGACGAATATCAAGTTGCTCCGTATTCATCAGGGAGACAGCAGGTCATTATTCCATTTTCTGAAATCAAGAATCTTTTAAATGCTGAATTTATTTCTAATTATATTGATTAAAAAACAATAATTATCAAAGTCAAGTTGCCAAAATAGGGTAAAGAGGACTATA
>JAQTRG010000024.1 GCA_028711945.1 Minisyncoccota bacterium | reverse complement strand
GGAAATAGTCAATCATTAAAGAATATATCCCAAGAAAGAATCAGAGATGAACTAATTAAGATGATTAATAGTGATAATGCTGCAAAAGGAATTGAATCATTAAGGAAAAATGGGCTATTACAATATATTATGCCTGAACTAGAAGAAGGATTTGAGATAGATCAGAATAAACATCATATATATGATTGTTATAAGCATAACCTTGAATGTTTGCATTATTCAGCCCAAAAAGGCTTTGATTTCTATATAAGAATGGCTTCCCTATTGCATGATATAGGCAAGCCAAGGACTAAAAGAGGTCAAGGAGAAAATGCTACTTTCTATAATCATGAGATAATTGGGGCTAAAATGGCTGAAAAACTATTAGAAAGATTAAGATTCCCCAAAAAAGACATTGAAAAGATAGTTACTTTAGTCAGATATCATCTCTTTTACTATAATGTTGATGAAGTTGGCGAATCATCAGTCAGAAGACTGGTTAGAAACGTTGGAGTTGAAAACGTTGAAGATCTATTAAAACTAAGGATGGCTGATAGAATTGGGTCTGGCTGCCCCAAAGCTGAACCATATAAGCTGAGACACCTTAAATATATGATTGATAAGGTATCTAAAGACCCAATATCTGTTAAAATGCTTAAAATTAATGGCGAAGACATCATTAATATACTAAAAATACAACCATCTCCTAAAATAGGCCAATTATTGGATGTATTATTAGAAGAAGTGCTAAAAGACCCTAAAAACAACAATAAAAGGCATTTAAAGAAGAAATTACTAGAAATAAACGAATTAAAAGACTCTGAGTTAAAAGAATTAGCAGATAACGCTAAACTAGAAAGAAATAAGGTTATCACCAAAGAAGATCAAATGACTAAGGAAAAATACTGGGTTACATAATGTTTCACGTGAAACATGTATGGGCCTGTAATTCAACGGCAGAATACTGCTTTCGCATAGCAGAAACATGAGTTCAATTCCCATCAGGTCCACAAAATCCTTTGAATGTTCCACGTGAAACATCTAAGATATGTAGCTCAATGACAAAACATTGTCTTTGCAAGGAAACAATATAAGTCTGATTCTTGTCAGGCCCATAGTTTGTCCAGAATCGTGTCCAGAATCTGTCCAGATTGTCCCCGATTTGTCCAGAATGTCCACAGTTTGTCCAGAATCGTGTCCAGAATGTCCAGAATCGTGTCCAGAATGAATTCCCCCTTAAATGTTTCACGTGAAACACATATCGGGATGTCATATAATGGCATTATGCAGACTTCGGGAGTCTGTAATCTGGGTTCAACTCCCAGCATCCCGACAATAATTATAAATAATCAACTAATTATATATCATGGACCAAAACATATTATTAATGATCTTCATTATTATAGGTTATCTGTTCGGTTCTATTCCTTTTGGATGGGTTATTGCTAAAATAAACAAGATTGATATACAAAAACAGGGTAGTGGCAATACTGGGGCAACCAATGTCTCTAGGGTCTTAGGATTTAAATATGCTCTATTGGTTGGTATATTAGATGTTTCAAAAGCTGTTTTACCAGCATTAATTGCTAAACATTACCTAAATAATGAATGGTTTATAGCTTTAGCCATGATCGCTCCTATTATTGGGCATATTTTCCCTGTTTGGCTAAAATTCAAAGGAGGAAAGGCTGTTTCAACTATATTTGCCTCAATCATTGTTATTTTAGGATGGAAATACTCATTAATGCTATTAATCGTATGGATTATCGCTTTAAGAACGATAAAAATCATGAGTTTAACCAATTTAATCATCATTTGGTTCATACCATTGATATTCTGGTATCAAACCCATTCATTCGCTTATTTGACTTTAGGGTTAATATATATACCATTAATATATTGGGCTCACAGAGAAAACATTGAAAGATTGAAAAATGGCACAGAAAAACGAATCATTAAGTAATTGAATCATATTATTATAGAAGCAATGGACATATTATACATACTATATTGCATATATTTCTTCCTTCCAGCCTACTTTGCCAATGCTTTTCCGCCTTTAGCTGGTACTTTTAACATATTAAATAAGCTTAATATGCCTGTTGATGGGGGAAAGCAGATTAATGGAATGCCCATATTGGGAAGCCACAAAACATGGAGGGGAGTTATCTGTGAGTTAATAATCTGCACTTTATTAACCCAATACTTTTTTTGGCTAGATCGATTATATCAAATGGATATATATGCCCATCTTGGTATATCATCTTCTATCAATACTTGGTTATTGGGCGTCCTTTTATCAATTGGCATCATTTTTGGAGACATATTCTTTGCTTTTGTCAAGAGAAGATTAAGATTAAAGCCAGGAACAGCTTTTATCCCTTTTGACCAAACCAATTATGTAATTGGAGCTTTTGTCTTCCTTGAGCCGTATTTACACATGGGTATCAATTTCTGGGGCACGTTATTCCTATTGACATTTTTAATACATATTTTATGCAATAGACTTGGGTATAATTTAGGGTTGCATAAAGCCAAATGGTAGGTTAGAATTAGAAACGCATATAAATTAATACAAAATCTATGCAGAATATATTAGATGTTTTTGTACAAGAATTTGTAACCCGTTCGCCCGACATTGCTTGGGCATTAATCATTTTTGTCTTTGGACTAATCGTTGCGAGCAGGGTTAAAAACTTGGTAATTAGTTTTTTCGACAAGATTAGGCTCAATCATATTTTGAGGTCTTTGGGCTGGGAATCTTTCTTTGATAGGTTCGAAGCAAAAATGAATATTGCTAAGTTTTTTGGAATAATTGTTGAAATATATTTCATATTTTTATTCCTGACAATCTCTTTGGATGTTTTGAAATTAAGCCAGGTCAATACAATAGTAGGGAATGTTATCAATTATTATCCCAACATATTTATTGCTATGATTATCTTTATCTTTGCAGTATACATAGCTGACTTTTCAAAGAAAATCATCATTGGAAAAATGGATCAAGAAAAAATAACTTACTCCAACTTTTTAGGAAACACTATCTCTATTGGAACATGGATTTTAGCTATTCTTGCCATATTGTATCAATTACAAATAGTCCAAACCTTAGTTTTATCCATTTTTATCGGAGTAATAAGCTTAATTGTTTTGTCAGTAGGGATTGCTTTCGGCCTTGGCGGAAAAGATATGGCTGCTAAATTATTAGAAGACATAGAAAAAAGAGTAAGATAATGAAAAAATAAGAATTTACACACGTATATTCTTTTTTATTTATGGATACTATCGCACAAAATGAATTAAAGAAGATGTTAATCTTCTCATATGAAAGAGTTGAAAGAGACAAAGAGCAAGTGAATAAAATCAACGTATTTCCCGTTCCTGATCAAGATACAGGAAGCAATCTAGCTGCAACATTAAAAGGAATTAAAATAAACGTTGAAGACAAAGAATTCAACAGCATTTCTGAGCTATCAGAAAGCGCTCTTGATGGAGCATTAACCGCAGCCCAGGGAAACACAGGCATAATCTATACAGGATTCTTGGCTGGATTTTTCCCAGAAATTGCCAATGAAACATCAGTTGATGTTAAAAAACTAGGAAAAGCTTTTGAAAAAGGCTTTGAAAGAGCTAGAGATTCTATACAAAACCCAAAAGAAGGAACAATGCTTGATGTGATTCAAGCTTTTGCTTTAGGGGTCAAAGAATCAGAAGGTAAAGACATTGTTAAAGCCTTTTACCTCGGACTTGAAAAAGCAAACCAAGCATTATTAGATACCCCCAACAAGCTGGAAGTATTAAAAAAAGCAGGCGTAGTTGATGCTGGGGGATTAGGATTTTTAATGATTCTTGAGACATTTTTAGATACTTTAAGAGAACAAGAAGATCCTTTTGTTATTAAATCATTAAACAAAGAAGAAATTGGAAAACTAAAAAGATTTGTTCAAATTCTTTCTAATCGTTACGAAGTTGTTGCTTTGCTCCAAGACGGAGAATACAGCGAAAAAGACGTTAAAAGCAGATTAAATCATTTAGGAAACTGCTTAGATGTAATTAAAATAGGGGACAGAACTAAAATACATATTCATACTGATGACCCATATGAGGTAAGAGATATTATCAAACAGATGGGAAGCATTGAAAATTTAAGAATTGAAGACATGGCCAAAGAGGTTACAGGAGAAGAATCTGTAGAAAAAGTGTCTATTGGTCTTGTGGTTGATGAAAGAGCAGGATTAAATGCAAAAATTATTGAACACTATCAAATAGAAGTGATTCCATTAAGAATATCTTGGCCAGAAGGGGAAACTATTGTCGGAGAAAATGTTTGCCAAAGGATAAAAGGAGCAAAAAAAGAAGGCATTGCAAGCAAGCCAAAAATAGAGCCTATCAATCCTGAATTCTTTTTTGAATCATACAAGAAACAATTAGATAAATTTGAAGACGTTATCTGTATTGTTTCAAGCGCTAGGCTTTCAAATAACTATGAAGCAGCCGTCAAGGGAAGGCTGATGCTTAATCCTAGACAAAGAGAAAAAGTTTATGTCATAGACTCTAGGAATATAAACGCAGGACAATCAATACTTATTCTAGAAGCCCTAGAGCTTATCAAAGAACAAAGAAGAGCCAAAGAAATAGCCATCAAATTAAATAATGTTGTCTCAAAGATTAAACTCTATTGTATTGTTCAAAAATCAGATTGGTGGAATAAAGAAAAAAAGAATGTATTCTGGTTCAGCAAAGCAAAGCCAGAAATTAGATATGTTCTCGGAGAAATGAAGAATGGAAGGCTTGTCAAAATGGAAGCCTTGAAGACAAACGATTTTGCAGACTTTTTATTTGGAAAAATAGAAAAAGACGCTAAAAAAGAAATACAAGAAGGAAAAAAGATAAGGGCTGTTATTTCTCATGGAGACAACATTGAACAAGCTAATAAGCTTAAGGCTAATCTTAAAACTTTAAAAAGAGTAGAAATATCATTCATTAACATTACTGATCCAGTGACAAGCATCAATGCTTGTCCAGAAAGTCTTCTCATCGGCTGGATATTAAGGTAAAATATCAATATATGGAAGAAAACAAATTAGCAATAGGGTTAGTGGCTGACGAAACAGTGGATCTTCCGCAAGAAATAATAGACGATAATAAAATAAAAATCGTTAGATTTAAACTTGACTTGCAAGAACTAGCTGATATCCCAGGCAACATATATGAAAAAGCAAGGGAAGCTGAAAGAAGGGGACTAAAAAGTTTAATCAAAACATCTCAGCCATCAATCAATGATTTTGCTATTGCTTTTAAGGACAAACTAAAAGAAGTTGAGAACATAATCTGCATAACTATTTCCTCAAAAGTTTCTGGAACATATAATTCAGCCCTCCAGGCTAAAAAATTCTTATCTCAAGAACTTCAAAACAAAATTCATATTATCGACACGATGAATGGCAGCGCAGGAGCTGGCTTAATTTGTCTTAAAACAATAGAATATATCAAAGAAAAATTAAGCATTAATGAAATTGTTGAAAGAATAACAAAAGAATTGCTTAATTTTAAACTACTTGGAATATACAAAGAATCTAAGTGGTTAGAAGCCAGCGGAAGAATCCCTAAGCTCGGATCAATGGCGATAAATCAAGCTGAAAAAATGAATATCAAGCCTATCTTTGGATTTAGAGATGGGAAACTAACAATCGTAGGAATCAAAAGGAATATAAAAGATTTGTCATCTGCTTTATTCGAAGAGTTTGAAAAACAAACCCAAAAGCAAAGAGAACAAGGCAAAAAAATAGTTGCAGCGATAACACATGCTGATAATTTTCCTCAAGTAGAAAAACTTAAAGAAATGATACTTAAACTACAAAACACTGAAGTTGCCTTTATAAATTTAGTTTGCTTTCCAATTGGAGGGCATATTGGTCCAGATACAATAGTATTAGCATGGGAACAATAATAAAATAAAATATGAAAACAACAAAAATAGTAATCGGAGACAGTGCATCAATTACTCTAGAAATAATAGAAAAATACGGAATGATTTCTGTTCCTTTCACACTCGATTGGCCAGATAGAGAAGCTTTAGATGGAAACAACATCTTTGAAAAAATGAGGGATGCTGAGAAAAAGAATATCACTACTACTCCAAAAACATCTCAACCATCAATGGGATTATTCAAAAAAGCTTTTGAAACAGGACTATCAGAAGCTGAAACTATTATTTGCATAACGATAAGCTCAGCAATATCTGGAACATATAATTCAGCTGTCCAAGCTAAAAAAATGTTTCCTGAAGATATCCAAAAAAAGATATTCATTGTTGATACATTTAATGCTGATGCAAGCGAAAGCCTTCTAGCAATTAAGGCTGCTGAACTAGCTGAAGAAGGGAAAACAGGGGAAGAGATATTTAAAATAATAGAATCTCTTCTTCCTAAAACATTACTTTTTGGAATGATTGAAAGCCCCAAATGGCTAGAAGCAGGAGGAAGACTCAGCCATGCTGTAGCTGTTCTTCTTGCTCAAATGCAAAAATTAGGGATGAGGCCTATCTTAACTGTAAAAGATGGACTAGTTAAGCCAGCCAATTTGAGAATGCAAGCTCAAGATACTGCCAATGCTTTGTTTAAACAATTTGAAGATGTTTCTAAAAAATCTTTATCAGAAGGAAAAACCTTTAAGGTTGGGATAAGCCATGCTGACAACCTAGAACAAGCACAAAAACTAAGAGGATTATTTGAAGCAAAATATCCGCAAGTAAAAATTGAATTTATTAGTTTGACTAGTCTTGTTATCGGTGCGCATGTTGGGCCAGGAACATTAATCTGTTGCATATTAGAAAATTAATAGCTAAAACATGTTTAATATAAATTATATTCTTGCTCCATTAATTTCATATCTCTTAGGGTCAATTCCTTTTGCTTTTCTTTATGCAAAATTAGTACTTAAAAAAGACTTAAGAAATTTTGGATCTAAAAATACTGGAGCTTTAAATGTTTTAAGATTGGCCTCAAAGAAAGGAAAACTATTCGGATTAATTTCTTTTTTGATTGCTTTTATTTTAGATGCAACTAAAGCTGCTCTAGCAGTTTATCTAGCTAACCAATTTATTCCTGGTCATTTTGTTTTAGCGACAACCATTGGATCATTCTTTGCTGTCTTAGGGCACAACTATTCAATAATTCTTAATTTTAAAGGGGGAAGGGGAGCAGCCTCTCTTGGTGGTGTACTTTTATATCTTGATTGGAAAGTATTTGCTGGTGCCATTGCTATAATCATTTGTTTTATGGTTCTGCTAGAGATATTAATGGGAGGAAAACTAAATAAAAAACTTTTAAAACATTCTATTTCTGAACAAATAATCGGAAGAGTTCTAGGAGAAGCATATGTTGTTTGGTGGGTATCAATGTATAATCCTATTCTTTTTTATCCTGTCTTATTCTCAATGGCTTTAGTAATTTTTGCACACAAGGATAGAATTATAGAACAAATTAAAGAGATTAATAATAAAACATACCTAAATGATTGAAGAAATTATTGTTTTAATCGTCGCATATATCCTTGGGTCATTGCCTTTTGGATATTGGATAACCAAAATATCAACTAATAAAAACTTACTTGAGGTTGGCTGGAAAAAGAATTCTGGCAGTAATGTTTTTA